>CAYJHF010000077.1:0-10829 GCA_964369905.1 uncultured Mailhella sp.
ATGGGAATTGTGCTCCTAACTTCAGTGGGTGAGTTTGCTATAAGTTGAGGCTTTACTAAATTGCCACCATTAATTAGTGAAGATATAAAAACTGCCAATTGAATTGGAGTTGTTAGAGTAAAACCTTGCCCAATTGAGGCATTAATTGTGTCACCGGTTTGCCATCTTTCATTAAACCGTCTTAACTTCCAATCCCTTGAGGGGACAAGTCCACTGGTTTCATGGGGTAAATCAATACCTGTTTTTTTACCAAAGCCATTAGCAATTGCAAACTCTTCAATCTTATCAATATTATATTTTTCACTAATGACATAAAAGTAAGTATCACAAGATTCCACAATGGATTTTTCTAAGTTTACATGGCCGTGTCCTTCCTTTTTCCAACATCTAAAGACTCGATTTCCAACTTTATATTCTCCATTGCAATACACTTTTTCTTCGGGATCAATGCCATTTTCAAGAAAAAATCCTGCCATCATTAACTTCCAAACAGATCCAGGTGGATAAGCACTTTGTATGGTTCTGTTTTGCAAGGGAAAGCGTGGATTGTCCCTAAGTTCTGTCCATTTAGCAGTGGAAAATCCGGTAATGAACAAATTATTATCATAAGATGGTTTTGTTACAAAGGCCTTTATAGCTCCTGTATCAGGATTTATAACAATCACAGAGCCTGAATATTCCCCCATGGCTAAAGCTATATTTGTTTGTAGTTGCACATCAAGGTTTAGCACAACATTCTTTCCTGTTTTGGCTTCCATAACAGTATTTGAATTTAGTATTCTTCCCCTTGAATCTACCTCCATACTTTTTACTGCTTTTATTCCGCGTAAATCATTTTCAAGTATAAATTCAATACCTTGTCTGCCAACAATGTCACCAAGCGCTAGGTTTTCATCTTTTTCAATTTCATCTTTATTGGCTTCGGCCACATAACCCATAACGTGTGCTGTAATATTTTTTTGTGGATAATTTCTAATGGGACGCGGTATAACTTCAATTCCAGGCCATTTTTGCAGTTCGATTTGAATGGGAGCAATTAAATCAAAAGTCAAGTCGTTTACTAAGATAATTGGTTCAAAAACATGGGTTAATTTTTTACCATTTTGGTATTTTTCTTGAATTTGTTCAAAAGAAATTCCTGTCCATTCGCTAACTTGTGCTAAACTTGCTTCTAAGTCATTAATATCTTCCCTAACTAAAGTAATAGCAAACTTAATATCATTTTCAGCTAAAATGAGCCCATTAATATCATAGATTTCACCTCTGGCTGCAAATGTATTGGCTTGCCTCATTCTATTCTCTAAGGAAAGCTTTACAAATTCTTCTCCTCTATGCACTTGTAAGTACCAAAAGCGCATACAAAAAATCAAGAAAAAGCTAATAATACATAATAATATTAGACGCAATCCATGTTTGGGTGGCACATAAACATCTTTTTCAACTTTAAGCATTACGAAAACCTCTTCTGGTAAAATATGCAACACTCCAAATAAGTGGGGTTAAAAAAGCCTGATAAATATTTTGTTCAAAAATAACTTGATTATCTATATATAAGTCTTGTAGTCCTGCCATGACAGTAATAATCCAATAGTGATTGAAAGAAGAAATAAAGCTTAATAGTAAGATAAATAGTAAGCTCTCCACTTCAAAAAACCAACGAGTAGCAAGGTAGGTGATTATTACTGAAAAATACCATAAAAATACCTTGCCAAAAGTCATAGACCCCATTCCATTTTGGAGAAGAAAGAATATAGAAATTATCCAAAAAGTTTGAGTAGGTTTTCTCTCTTGTAAGGCTATAATAATGCCGGGTACAAAAGCATCAAAACCTTGTGCTTTAGTTTGAAAGTAAATGGCAAGGGCTGTATAAACTATCCACCAAAAAATATTGGCATATCTACTCATATTAACCTTATAAAAAAGTAAGTTATTGAATATTTTCTTGACCTGTTAAAATGCTTGGACGTGGAGAATAAACAGGGCTACCTTGGGGTAAAATGTTTTCGTATGGATTTTGTAAAAGCATAACTTCTTCTATTTTTCCAACATCTATAATAGGCTTGGCATAGATTTCCAACATGGCATCTGCACCTTGTTTAACATCTATAACTTCAGCAACAGGAATACCTTTTGGATAGTTCAAATCTGTTCCACTGGTAATTAAAATATCACCAACTAAAACCTCTTCATTCAACTTCACAAAACGCATAACCATTGCTTCACCTCGCCCTTGGCCTTGCAAAATGCCTGGTATACGTTTTCTTGAGGTAATTACAGATACACTGCTACCAGGATCTGTGATTAAAAGGGCAATGGAAGTATATGGACCTGCTTTAAGCACACGGCCAAGAAGTCCTAAAGGAGTTATGACCGGAGTTCTCGGTTTAGCTCCATTGTAATAACCTTTTGAAAGTATTATGCTTTCAAGAAAATTATTTGGTCCGAATTTCCAAGATAAAACCCTTGCTCCAACCTTATGCCAATCAATGGCAGCTTCTAAATCAAGTAGTTTACGAAGGCGCAATAATTCTCTTTCATTCTCTCTACTTTTTATAAGTTCAAGCTGTAAATTATTAACCTGAGTTTGAAGTTTAATATTATCTTGTCTTATTTGCAAAACATCAAGGTAATTATCCCAAGTGGAATCAATTAAATGATTATAATTGGAAATAAGTCTTAAAACAGAAGTTCCAAGCTCAAGTCCAACACTTGCTCCGATTTCGTCCCATTTTCCTGTTCTCTCATTCCAAGTATAAAAACCTAAAAAAAGTAGAAAAATAAATAAAAACAGGACCAGTATATGCTTTACATTCACAAAATCTCCGGCAAGCTAAGCTTACAAAAGTAAATGTCTTATGGGCAAATCAGTAAATTATAACAAAAAGTTTACTTTCAAAACCATTTGCATTGTGTATGAGATTAATACTTATTATTGCAGATTGTTAGTGCCAGATTAGTCTATGCAAACTTCACGCAATAAATCTAAACTGTCAAGGGCTATACCAGTTCCCATAACAACAGCAGACAAGGGGTCATCAACCACAAAAATAGGCAAATTGGTTTCATGCTTTAAGCGTTCATCAAGTCCACGCAATAAAGCTCCGCCACCTGTGAGGAAAATACCTCTGTCCACAATATCAGCAGCCAATTCAGCTGGTGTTTGCTCAAGGGCAACCCTAACAGCTTGCACAATTGCTTCCACTTGCTCAGAAATAGCTACTCTGATTTCTTCACTTGTTACAGTAATGGTTTGTGGAATACCTGTGGCAAAACCACGTCCTTTTACTTCTAGCTGCTGCTCTGTTTCAAGAGGGAAAGCTGAACCTATTTTTTTCTTGATTTGTTCGGCTGAAATTTCACCAATCATCATATTATATTTTCTGCGAATATAAGCCCCTATGGCCTCGTCCATTTTATCTCCGCCAACCCTGACAGAACGAGCATAAACTATACCGGAAAGAGCAATAACAGCTACTTCAGTAGTTCCTCCGCCAATGTCCACAACCATATTGGCAGTTGGCTCTTGAATGGGCAAATGTGCACCAATGCTGGCTGCCATTGGCTCTTCAATTAAATATACTTCTCTTGCACCAGCGCTATAGGCTGATTCTTTAACTGCTCTTTTTTCAACTTGAGTTATGCCTGTTGGCACACAAATCATAATGCGAGGACGCACCAAACGCCTTTGATTGTGTACTTTTGTAATAAAATATCTAAGCATGGCTTCTGTAATTTCAAAATCTGCAATAACACCGTCTTTCATGGGGCGAATTGGTTCAATATGCTTTGGAGCACGTCCAAGCATATTTTTAGCATCTACTCCTACAGCCAATACTTGGCTATTACCTTTACGATCTTTTTTTACAGCAACAACTGAAGGTTCATTTAATACAATGCCATGTCCTTTAACATAAACACAAGTATTGGCTGTGCCCAAATCAATTGCTAAATCATTTGAAAAAATTCCCAACAACATATCTATTATTTTAGCCATTTATCTTCTCTCATATATTAATGTTTTGTGTCAGCTATTTAGACATAATAATGCTATTATGTCAAATCAATTCCTAGGGAGTTTATAATTAAGTTACTTTTGAACCACTTGGTGCATTTGCAGTTAATAGGCTTAGATTTTCTGCATATTCTGCTGTTAAAATCATACCATGGGACACAAGGCCACGCAATTTGCGAGGTGGTAAATTGGCAACAACAACAACTTTTTGGCCAACTAAGGTTTCAGGCTTAAAAAATTCTGCTATACCTGAAATAATTTGACGAGTATTTTCTTCGCCAAGGTCTACATCAAAACGCAATAACTTATCTGCATCGGGATGAGGATCTGCTTTTACAATGGTTCCAACCCTTAAGTCTAATTTTTGGAAATCTGCAAATTCAATATTACTGCTTTCACTTTGTTTTTCTTGAGATGTTTTTTCCTCTTTCTTTTTTTCAGTTTTCTTCGCTTTTATGTGCTCTGTTTTAGTATTTACTTTATCCAAGCGAGGAAAAAGGTTTGAACTTGAAGCAATCAATTCATCATCTTGAAGTTGACTCTTTGCAGTCAAAAAATTTTCAAGTTTATCTGCATATAAGAGCTTAGCATTAAAATCCATACCAAGTTGTTTTTGCATGGTAATTGAATTTGTTGGCATAATAGGATAAATCAAGTAAGCAACCTTATACATATTTTCAAGTAAAACCCTAATTACAGTGCCAAGTCGTTCAAAGTTTTCTTCCTTATACAAAGCCCAAGGGGCCATTGTGTCCACATATTTATTCATGGAGCGTACAGCATCCCAAAGCGCATCAATGCCTGCAGAAAACCTGACCTCCTTGAATAAACGTAAATAGTTTCTGGAAGATTGTTCTGTTATGGCAAAGATATTTTCATCTTCAGAAGTCAATGGGCCAAGCTTAGGATTTTTTTGCTCAAAATATTTAGCATTCATAGAAAGCACACGACTAAATAAATTTCCAAGATCATTGGCTAAATCAGCATTAATTCTATTAATTAAAGCTTCTTCTGAATAGGAAGCATCAGAGCCAAAATTCATTTCCCTTAGCAAGAAATAACGAAAAGCATCAAGTCCAAAATGTTTGGCGGCAAAGCGTGGGTCAACAATATTGCCCAAGGATTTTGACATTTTTGTGTCATTGATCAGCCAATAGCCATGGACATTTAAATGCTTATAAATTGGTAAATCAGCGGCCTTTAGCATTGTTGGCCAAAAAACTCCATGGGGTTTCAAAATATCCTTGGCCACCAGATGCTCGGGAGGCCAATATTTTGCAAAATCTCCCTTTGTATCACCTTCATTATCAGGCCAACCAAGAGCTGAGATGTAGTTTGCTAAGGCATCAAACCAAACATAGCAAACATAGTCCTTGTCAAAGGGCAATTCTATACCCCATTCAAGTCTGGTTTTTGGGCGAGAAATACATAAATCTTCCAATACATTAGACTCAAGCATAGCCAAGACTTCGTTGCGATAGCGCTCAGGGCGAATAAAGTCAGGATTTTCCAAAATGTGAGTTTTTAGCCAATCCTGATATTTGGACATTTTAAAAAAATAATTTTTTTCACTTATAAATTCAGGCTTACTTTGGTGTTGAGGGCAAAGTCCGTCTGCCAGTTCTTTTTCAGTATAAAATCGTTCACAACCAAAACAGTAATGGCCGCCATATTCACCATAATAAATATCACCCTTGTCATAAATTCTTTGCAAAAGAGCTTGCACAGATTTTTGATGCTTTGGTTCTGTGGTGCGGATAAATTGATCATACTGTAAATCCAAGTCTTGCCATAGATTTTGAAATTCTGCAGAAATTTCATCTACAAATTCCTTAGGGTTTTTGGAAGCTTTTTGAGCAGCCTTAACAATTTTATCCCCGTGTTCATCTGTTCCTGTAAGCATTTTAACGTCTAGGCCCAGCATTGTATGAAATTTTTTCATACAATCTGCCACTATTGTGGTATAAGCGTGGCCTAGATGAGGTCTGGCATTAACATAGTATATGGGGGTAGTCACATAAAATGTTGACATTTTTTCTCCTTAGTGTGAAGCCCTGCACAAAGAGCTGTGAATAGATTTTCTATGTGGCGATGTGCAGTCTATATTTACTTGTTATTTTTTTTTCCTTCATCAAAACTGGTTCGCTTTTGAGCCTTTTCTCTTGGGCGATGGTTTGGTCTTTGTTTTTTTCTTTCGCCATCTCTTGATTTATTATAATCTTCATTATCATCAAGTAGTTGAGATAATTCAGCTTCAGAGCCAATATTTCCATCGTCAAAATAGCAAAATAATGGTTCTGTTCCTTCGTCAGGATTTTGATCAAAACCATCGACTTTTTTGGGATTAAAACTATTCCAAATGTCTAGATTAAATTCTTTTTCTTCGCCTTGATCGTTTACGGCAAAAATAGAGTTTTTAAACATATTGCTTCGCAACACTCTAAAGTTTCCTTGATCTGTTTGATAGCGTTTGCCAAGCTTTGGTGAAATGCGGTGAAAATAATCATAGTTTTCCTGTTCAAAGCTTAGACAGCACAATAAACGCCCACACATTCCGGAAATTTTAGCCGGATTTAAAAATAGGTTTTGTTCCTTAGCCATCTTAATTGTTACAGGGGCAAATTCCTTTAAAAAACGGCGACAACATACAACCATACCACAAGCACCAAGTGTGCCAAGCATTTGAGTTTCATGACGCACTCCAATTTGCCTAAGCTCAATTCTGGTTCTGTATTCTCGAACCAAATCTTTTACCAATTCTCTAAAATCAATTCTTGTTGGAGCTGTAAAATAGAAAATCATTTTTGTTTTATCAAATAAAACTTCCACATCAATTAATTTCATATCAAGTTTACGTTCTTTGATGCAAGCCTTACAAAAATGAAAGGCATTTTGGCTTAAAATTGAATTATGGTCAGCAATCAGAAGTTCGTCAACATTAGCCTCACGAACTTCATTATATTTTTGGATTTGTGATAAATCAAAGGATTCACAGCCATCACCCTTGGGCTTACTGAGCCCATGAGGGTTTCCTTCGCCTGCTACACTAAAACCGTCAGCTTTTTTTGTTGCTAAAAAAGTTAAAGGACTTGAGGTTTGCCAGACTACTCGCCCTAAAAATAAGGCGTTCTCTGCTTGTGCCATAACAGGTTGACCGAAAGCAAAGTTTTTGTTGTCATTGTTTTCAAAAAATCCTGCGCGTACTTGCCCATAACGGCTAAAACGTATTCCAATATATTGTTTCATAATAAATTCTAGTGGTTAGCAAAAAAAATACTTGATTATGCAAATTGTAATATATGTAAATTTATGCAATTATTTTATGTTATTAAGTTGTTTTTAGCATAAAAACTTCCCAATGTAATCTTTATGCCAAGGGTAAATATGTTTTTTAAAATAAAAAACCAACCAACTCTTTTTCACTGATTTAAGCCCTAATGTCAATGTTTTAATCGGTTCAGATATTTGTAATTTAGTAAAAATTTTTAAACTAAAGATTTTTATTAAAAAAAGCTGGAAAAAAATACTAAAAAACCGTATGTTTTTGGAGTGCAATCAGGTAGAATTTTTTTTTGCCATAACTGTTTAGATTTCTAAAAAAAAGGGGTTATTATGTTTGATCAGCAATTTTTGGACGCTATCTTTCCTCCAAGTCGCACAGATGATTTTTTTGAAGCTTTATTTGGAGGGGCAGAGGAGGGAGCCTATACCATTAGCTTAAATTTTCATGAAGCAGATGATAAAAAGCTTATTTTCTCCTTTGATTTAAATCAGAGAGGAAATCACTGTTTAAAATGTAATTTAACTACAGGACTACCTCAAGTTTTCCAACGTCATCCCATTATTAATGCAAAAAATATTGCAGAAGAGGTTGCTAAGATTGCAGGATTTGTAGAATATAACTGGTATTTAGGTTCAACAGTTCAAGTTTCAGAACAATTACACTATATTCCGTTTATCATCGAAGCAAAATAATACTAAGGTAAAAATAATAACATATTGAAAATATGAAATTTAATATCTCTTGCCAAATGAAAAATTATCCATTACAAGAATGGCTAAAAGATTTTGAGATTAAAGTGATTTTTGGTTATAATGACTGAAAATGTAAATTATTTCAGCTAAATAATTAAACATAAATGCCGATGTGCTAAGGAGAGTTATGACACCGGATGATCTTGAATACTTTAGTAAAGTTTTAAATCAAATGCTTGAAGAAGCACAGCAAAACGGAGACTCAACCCTTGAAGATATGTCAGAGAGCTCCAAAAATTTTGCAGACCCTGCTGATAGAGCAACAGCTGAATCAGATCGCTCGTTCACTTTGCGTATTCGTGACAGAGAACGCCGCCTTATCAATAAGATTTATGAAGCTCAAAACAATATTCAGAATGGAAATTATGGAATATGTGAAGAGTGTGGTGATGACATTGGTGTGGCAAGACTTAAGGCTCGTCCTGTAACAACCTTATGTGTTGATTGCAAGGCTCGCCAAGAAGAGGGTGAAGATATTAAGGGAAGTTAATAAGCAAGTCCGCCAATGGCGGACTTTTCCTTTTTTGTCAGCAAAAAACTAGGCTATAATTATCTCAATTAGATTGATTTTATTGAGATTCTGTTTTTTGCGTTGCAAAAACAACAATTATTTTGTGTTAATACATCATGGACGCTCATCTTTTTCGTAGAATTTGCGAATTTATAGTTCCTGCCTTAGTGGGAAGCAGAATTGAGAAAATTCATCAGGTTTCTGATGGACTGCTTGCCTTTACACTTTATGGCCTAGGTAAATTACAAGCTATAAATCCTAGCAATCAGTTAGGTTCAACTTATAATACACTGCCTGAAAAAAAAATAGTTTTAGTGTTTAAAGCAGGCAAAAATCCTTTATTGTTTTTTTCCGATTATCGCCCTCATACCAACCTTCATCCGCCGGCCAATGTGATGCGTCTTAGAAAATATATGGCTGGCAGAAGAATTATTAAGGTTTATGCCAACTGGCTTTTGCGTAAAATTTATTTTGAAGTGTCCGGTGCAAGTTATATTTGCCTTGATTTACGCAATGGAATTGAAATTTTGCCCAATTGCCCCTCCGAATTAGAAAATAAAAATTTTGAATTACTTTCTTTTGGGAAAAATAAATTTATTTCAGATAGTAATGAATGTTTTAGTGAGGGGCATACAGAGAGTTTTTCAAGTGCAGAATATGGTTTTTATCTAGAACCAAATATAAATCAGCAAGGCTTCTCTGATTATTGGCCTGATTTTGAATTTGTATATGAAAAGTGTGTAGCCAAAGTAGATGAAGTTTGGCAGCAATTTCCGGTAGTTACTCCCTTGCTTCGCAGAGTTTTTCCTTTTTTGGATAAATATGAAGCTTCTGCCCTCTATGCTGATTTGCAAGCCGGAGGTGGAGATGTGGTTATATATGAGCAAGAGGAGCAAGCCTATCAGGTAACAAAGGATAAAACTTGGGATTTTTTGCCTTTTTTTCTACCTGAGGAATTAGAAAATAAATTAAATTACTCGGGTTTAAAAAAAACTGCCTTTGAACAGCCCTATAAGGCTTTATTGCACCTTGGTGAAGTTTATTTTGTTGATTATGATAAAAATAATAAAGTAATGGTTAGCAAAGAATTTACTACCAAAGCTAAAAAATTAGACAAGCTACTGGAAAAACTAGATCATGAAGAAATCAGACTAAATGAAATGGTGCAAAAAAAACAAATGGCTTTGTTAATGCAAGCAAACCTCTATCAGTTGGAAGCGGCCAAGAAAGAAAAAAGCATTACGCTAATTAATTTTGCAGGTGAACCGATACAAATTTCTCTAGATCAAACCAAAAGTATTTCAGAGAACATGAAACACTTATTTCATCAGGCTAAAAGAGGTGAACGTGGATTAGTGCACTTGGCAGAGCGACGAGTTCAAATTGCTGAGCAAAAAAATAGTTTACAAAAAGAAGCCTTGCAAACTCAAAACATTCAGCAAGGAATTTCTGTTCAAAAAAAGTTTGATAAAATAACTAAGAGCAATGATGAAAAAATTCGTTTTAACAAAGGTAAGCAATTTAAAACAATAAAAACCACAAAGCATATTGAAAAGGCAAGTTCAAAGTTCCCAAATCAAGTGCAAGTCTTTCTAAGTAGCGATGGTTTTACATTGTTAAGAGGGCGTGATGTAAAAGGTAATGGTTTAGCCCTAAAAATTGCCAGCCCTTTTGATTACTGGGTGCATACGGCAGATGGGCCAAGTGCTCATGTAATTATACGCAAAAATCACCCCAATCAAGAAGTTCCAAGTAAAACTATGCAAGAAGCCGGTATGCTTGCCATTTTAAAGAGTGCTCAAAAGGAACAAAGCAGAAGCCTTGTGCAGTATAGTTTGGTTAAATACATAAGACCCATGAAGAATGCTAAATCCGGACTGGTACATATTGATAAAATTGAAAATACTTACTGGGTAGAAGTTGACAAAGAGATCGAAACAAAAATTAATGGAGAGATACAAAATGGATAATAAAACAGAACAAGATGAAATTTTTTATGCTCATAGGGTTTCTTATGGAGAAACTGATGCCATGGGCGTTTTATACTATGCGGAATATGCCCATATTTTTGAAAGGTCACGCAATGTTTTTTGCAGAGTTAAAAATATGCTTTATACAGAAATTGAGGAACGAGGTATAATTTTGCCTGTTTCAGAACTCCATTGCCGTTATAAAAAACCTGCACACTATGATGATTTATTGCAAGTTAAAGTTGAAATAGTTGAATGGAGAGGAGCTTCCTTTAAATTTGCATACACCATATATGCTGAA
>CAYJHF010000077.1:10839-11183 GCA_964369905.1 uncultured Mailhella sp.
CCTACTTGGCTTAAAGAATGTTTTGAGTAATTTACTCCATTATTGTTAGGCTAAGATAATGTAATAATATTTTATATAATTTACTTTTATTGCAAGAAAAACTCATTGAGATAAAGTAGCGTTAGGATAATAGAAATTTATCTTTTTTAGAACATTTCTTGATTTGAGTTTTTAATAAATGCCTTAAGTTTAGCTTCAAAAGTTTTTTTATGGAAGCACATTTTCCAACCACATAAAAATACTTGTATTTTTATGTGGTTGGTGTGAAGTTTTTTGGAAAGGGTTTGGGAAAACCTTTTTTTCAACCTGAATTGTAAAATGAAAGTTATCACTTTAAGGGATTT
>CAYJHF010000078.1:0-7259 GCA_964369905.1 uncultured Mailhella sp.
CTTATTTTAGGCAAAAAAACCTCGTCTATACAAGAATTTCAACATTTAACCAAGGTTTTGCGATTAAAAGTTGGGGAAAATGTGCTTGTTTTTAATGGTGAAGGTTTGGAAGCTCATTGTCAACTAGCTGAAATTAATAAGAATGATGCAAGATTGAAAATTATTAATTTAAAACAACACCATGAGCACAATTGTCAAGTTACCTTGGCTCTTGGTTGGGGTAAGGCGGCCAGACGTGGGTTTATTTTAGAAAAATGCGTGGAGCTTGAAGCCCATGGTTTATGGTTTTGGCAAGCTGAAAGAAGCCAGTTTCCTCTACCGCAAGACATAAAAAATAATTGGCAAGAACAGTTGATTGCAGGTTTGAAACAATGTCATAACCCTTTTTTGCCAAAACTTGAAATTATGCCAAGGGGTGCAAAAGAAATTATTGAGGCTTCAAAACACTTTGAACATAAACAACTATTATTGGAAAAAGACTATACTCATGATAAATTTTTGTCTGAAGAGCACCTTGGACAAAAAGGCTCTATTCTTTGTGTAATAGGTCCGGAAGGCGGATTTACTCAAAGTGAAGTGGATTTATTTTTGGCAAATGGTTTTAATAGCTTTAGTCTTGGTGAGAGAATTTTGCGTTGGGAAACAGCAGCCCTTATGACTTTGGGTTTACATTGGTGGAAGAAGCAAAATGATTATGAATAAGCCCTTAGCAGAACTTTTACGTCCACAAAGTTTTACTGAATTTGTTGGACAAGAACATCTAAAAGAAAAACTTGAAGTTTTATTTAATTCTCCAAGATTGCCAAGCTTGCTTTTGTTTGGGCCTCCAGGCTGTGGAAAATCAAGCCTTGCATTATTATTGGCAAAGCATTATAGCCCCCATGTTTTACGTTTAAGCGCTCCGGAAGTAGGTTTGCAACAATTGCGTAAGCAACTAAATGGCGTAGAAATATTGATCTTAGATGAATTACATAGATTTTCCAAAGCCCAGCAAGATTTTTTTCTACCATTACTTGAAAATGGCGAAATAACCATGATTGCCACGACTACAGAAAATCCCTCCTTTAGCGTGACTAAACAATTATTATCACGCTTGCACATTTTGCGTCTAAAAGCTCTTGGTAAAGAAAATTTAAAAGACTTGGCAGCAAATGTTTTTAAAACGGAAAATAAGTTTCTTGAAGCTGATGTAGTGGATTTTTTGTGCACCATGTCCCATGGTGATGCAAGGACTATGTTAAACCTTTTGGAATATGTTTTTAGTTTGCCTAATGAGAAACAAAGCTTAGAACATATTATGCTTTCTATGCCTGAACTTATTGGCAGGCATGATAAAAATGGAGATAATCACTATGAATTGGCTTCAGCCTTAATAAAATCCATCAGGGGCAGTGATCCTGATGCAGCCATATATTACTTGACTTGTTTACTCTTTGGTGGAGAGGATCCAAGGTTTATTAGCAGGCGTTTAATTATTTCTGCCTCAGAAGACATTGGGCTTGCAGATCCAAATGCTCTAACTTTAGCTGTTTCTTGCCAACAGGCCGTGGAATTCATTGGAATGCCGGAAGGATTTATTCCCCTCGCTCAAACTGTGGTTTACCTTGCTTTAGCTCCTAAGAGCAATAGCACATATATGGCTTATCGCTTAGCTGCACAAGAAATTAAAACAAATGGTGTAAAACCAGTTCCTATGCACCTAAGAAATGCTTCTACCAAGCTACAAAGAGAATGGGGCTTTGGAAAGGGCTATAAATACCCCCATGATTATGAAAATAGTTTTGTCATACAAGACTACTTTCCCTCTGAAATAGGGCAAAAAAATTTTTATCATGCAAAATCTTCAGGATTTGAAGCAAATTTAGTCAATAATTGGAAACGTTTTGCAAAGTTTAAAAAATAAAAGTATTATATTGAAGCTCTTGCACTTTTTATTATGCAAAGCTATCATCTTAGGAGTATTATATGAAAATGACCCACCATTATGCTAGAAATTATCATACTGATCACCTGATGAAACCATTTTTTCCTTCCATAAGGTTTTATTATAATGTTTTCAAAATTGTGGGCAGAGCAGGTTATATTTCCAATAGAAAATCGTATAGCGGAGCCCATTGGGTGCGAGATAGTTATTTAGTTGCTCAAGCCTTGGAAAGGCTTGGTACAAACATATATATTGAGGGTATTGAAAATGTGCGAGAGCTTGAAGGTCCTTGTGTTTTTGTTTCTAATCATATGAGCACACTTGAAACATTTTTCTTACCAAGCATAATACAACCCATTAAAGATGTGACATTTGTAATTAAAACTTCATTATTAAAATATCCGGGGCTTGGAGCTGTACTTAGGGCAAGGGAGCCCATTGCAATCACAAGAAGTAATCCAAAGCAAGATTTAGCCAATGTTCTTGAGAATGGGCAAAAAATATTGGCAGGCGGACGATCAATTATAATTTTTCCCCAAGGCACACGCTATCCAAATGTTGATGCTGAAAATTTCAGCTCCTTAGGAGTAAAGCTTGCCAAAAAAGCAAATGTTCCGGTTATTCCCATTGCATTAAAAACAGATGCTTGGGGAGTTAGTGAAATAACAAAGGATTTTGGTAGAATTTCCCCTCATAAATCTGTTTATTTTTACTTTGGCAAGGCTATGGAAATCACCGGAAATGGTAAGGAAGAGCATCAAAAATGCCTTGATTTTATTCAAGAAAATTTTAACAGGTTTTGCCAAAGTTAAGGGCTTTATGACAAAAGTAAGTTTAAAAGCTAATTTACCGCTCAAAAAAGCGACTCCAACAAAAAATAATCCTAAAGGCATAAAGCTTGGCTTTGAGAATGTGGGTAATATTTGTCTTGAGTATGGATTTAATTTTAATGATTTACAGCTAAGGAAAATAGTCAATTATATTTCATTATTACAAAAATGGAATAGGGCTATGAATTTGGTTGGTAAAAATAGTTGGTATGATATTTTAGTGCACTTGGTTCTTGATAGTTTTTTCTTAGAGAAATATCTAAAAAACCACACAAAACTAAATTATTTTGAAAATATTTGGGATTTGGGATCAGGGGCAGGTTTGCCTGGTATTCCCCTTAGAATTTTATGGGAACAAGGAACTTATAGTTTGGTGGAAGCAAGGGAAAAGCGTTGTCTTTTTTTGCAAATGGCCCTTGCCAGTTTAGAACTCCCAAATACTAAAATATTTCAAACCAGAGCTGAAGATTTTATGCAGAAAAATCAAGAGGCTGGTTGTTTTGCTAATCTTATTATAAGTAGGGCTTTTATGCCATATGAGAAAATGTTGCCCTTTATACAGCCCTATTTGCAAAAACAAGATAGTGATAGTCCAAGTGCTTCTGTTTTATTTTTAAGTCTTGAAAGGCTTCAAGTGGAGCTAGAAAGTTTAAAAAATTGGAAAGTGGTGCAAGTTTATGATTATAAGGTGCAAAATAAGACAAAATTTATATCTGAACTTGAATTAATTGGTCGATGCTGAAAAATATAATAACTATATAAATATCTTATGTGTGTTTAAGTAAAGATAATTTTTTTTTAGCCTCTTATATATTGCTTTCTATAGCAAGATTTTGTTATAAGAGAAAGGCGCAACTAACTTGCTTATGTGACAAGATAGTATTTTCAATTGAAATTACTATAACTAGTCCACGCTGAAAAACACAAATTTTGTGTTTTTCAGAAAGGCACACTGGCTTCGAGTTCCACTGCGTGGACGCCTGAAGTGAATTCAGGCTAACTCTATGCCGTGCAAAACTTTTGTTTGCACAAAAGTTTTGGTTAGCCGATGCTTCAAAATCATTTTTTGAAGTCAAAATCTGCAAAAAAATTGCATGTCCCATGCTTATTTCTTGCAAATTTTTTAGTATTATTTGGTAAGCATATTCTTTGCTAACAGATAGTTATTACTATTTTCAGCATCGACTAACTAATCGTTTAACTTAACTGAGGATTTTATGTCCACCAGCCATAAAAAAAATATTATGAAAACAGCTCCAAACCTTTTAGATGAGTTTTTAGAATTATTGGCAAAAAATTTTAATTCTCACTCTGTGGTCTTGTTTCAGCAAAGCGCAGGGAATAACCATAGTGTGTTGGTTAATTATTATAGTGAAAGTATTGGAATTATTCCTGAGAGCGTGATAGTTGAGGGCAAAGGACTTGTTGGTTGGATATTAAAGAATAAAGAAGCTCTCATTTATCATGTAGTTAAGCCAAATCTACCAAACTTGGGTTATTATGCCACGCAAACAGAAGATAAAATAAAGTCTTTTATGGGTATTCCTCTTGCTGACGGCTATGTGCTTTGTCTTGACAGTTTTGAAGAAAATTTTTATTCAGACACTAAATTGGAATTGCTTAAAGTTTTTGCCAAATTTATTCCCCAATTCGTAGACATGGTGGCTCAAACAGTGGCTGCTTACAAAATGGAAAAGTATTTTAGCTTATTTGAGCAATTTTCCGATTTGAAAAAAAATTATTCTGGTTGGAGTTCCTACCTGAATAAATTTTTACAAATTTTATCCATTGGTACAGGCTTTGAATATGTGGCTTTTGCATCTTTATCAGGCAAAAAAGGCTATTATATTGTGGAAGATGAATTGCCTAAGTTTCTTGAAAATAAAGAGTTTTCTGTAAATGGTGGCATTGTTGGTTGGGTATTTCGCAATAATGTTATTGTTCAATCTGATGGAAAAAGCAATAAGGCAAAAATGCCAATATTTGGCAATATTAAAAATTTTCCGGACTTTGTATCTTCTGCTTGTATTCCCATCCAAATTGATAAAAGCACAGTGGCTGTTGTGGTTTTAGCTTCAACTGCCCATAAAGAAATAAGTAATGAGTTCAAACTTTTTACTCGCCTAGTCAGTGAAGATTTAGCTCAATTTTTAGAAATTGTTTCACTACGTTATCGCATTCGTAAAGAAAAACAGAGCAATGAGATTTAATTTTGGAGGTACAATGAAAAAGTTTGCTGTTTTTAGTTTTCCTATTATTTTTTGCTTATTTTTACTGGTTAAAGATGGATTTGCTAAGGTAGATTTAGATCTCAATGCACCTCAGGTCGTTATGGAATACTTAATTGAAAATAATAAGAAATATCAAGGTGCTTTTGTGAATGGTGCAGATATTTCTCTAAAAAGACGGCATAACCTTTTTGAGTTTGGGCAAGAACCTTATGCCGTTGTTGTTTCATGTTCTGACTCAAGAGTTGTTCCTGAACACGTTTTCAATGTTGGCATTGGAGAACTTTTTGTAATCAGAAATGCCGGAAATGTAATTAGTGAATTTGAGCTTGGCAGTATTGAATATGCAGTTTCAAATCTTGGTTCTAAGCTTATTATGGTTATGGGGCATGAAAATTGTGGGGCTGTTAAAGCAACTATTAAGGGTTCTGCCCATGGAAATATAGCTTCCATTACTAATGAAATCAACCATGCTATAGGTAATGAAAAAAACTTAGCCAAAGCAGAACTTTTGAATGTTTATAACAGTATGGAAAAAATTAAGCAAAGTCCAATTGTTGCAGAATTACTTAAAAAGGGTGAAATTGACGTAGTAGGGATTATTTATAAAACCTCTGATGGTTCTATTGAAATAATAGATAATTTTAAATAATAATCAGAAAATTAAGTTTGAGCGCAGAGCCCAAATAAGTAGAGAGCTAAACATTTCAGGTTGTATTTCAAGCAGGCCGGAAAGTTCGTCTTTATCTACAAACATTGCATCAATAACATAATTTGGGTTGATTGTAAGACTGTCCCACCATGGTCCTGCAGAAAAAATTGTGGCAGACAGAGGAATATCTTGCTCAAGAAATGGAATGGTATGTAGTTCTTTAATCTTTATATTTTCAATATGATAATTGTTTTTTAATTCATTTAGGGCAGCTCCTTTAGCACTTTCTCCCACAAAAATATTATTATAACCGGACAAACTCCATAAATTACTACTTTTGCCACTTTCCACCTTTTTTGAAAGCAATACTCTGTTTTTATGATCTTTTAAAATAATAAAAACAATACGCCTGAGCATTCTTTTCTTTTTTGCAAATTCAAGAGGCATGAGCATAAATTTATCGCCATTATTATTAAACACTTCAACTAAGCTATTTAAATTTTGTGGCAACTGATTATAAGGAAAATCAGATAAATTATACATCAAATTTTTAGGTTTTTTCATGAATACACCTATTTTATTATCTAAAGACCATATTAAACTTGTGGTAGAATTAGAAAAAGAATGTTTTTCAAGCCCTTGGAGTGAAGAGCAATTTGAAATGGCAATAAATTCTTCCAATTATCAACTATATGGCTATATTGAGGGGAAAAAGCTTCTTGCCTACCTTTTGCTTTCTTGCGTTGTTGATTATTGCGAAATAATAAATATTGCAAGCTCACCGAGTGAGCGTCAAAAGGGTTATGCTTTTCACTTATTAAATTATTTTATTAAAAACAATAATTGTCAAATTATTTTGGAAGTGCGTTCAAAAAATATTGCAGCCAAAAACCTGTATGCAAAAATAGGTTTTAAAGAAATAAATGTGCGTAAAAATTACTATGCAGATGATGATGCTATTGTTATGGAATATAAAAATAAGATTTAGTTCACGCTGAAAAGGTCAAAATTTGCTATTTTCAGTGTGGGCTAAGAGTTAAATTGAGTTAATCTTATTACCTAAAAGGTTTATTGCATTTAATAAAAATGCTTTTTGTTTACTATCTCCGTTTGAATAATTTTTTTGTAATCTCAAAAATGCACCCTTAAACAAAATTGGATAGGTAGCTATAAATTTGTCAATTGTATAGTTGCATTCCAAACTAAGGGCAGAAAATAAAAGCCCGTCAGCAAGATCTTCTTTCTTTTCACTTTTGTTTACATTAAATCTTTTCTCAAGCTCTTGATAGAATTTAATATGTTGCATTCCATACTTTGTGTACCATCTGGGCTCAGTATAAGTATTAGTCCAAATACCTTTATCATGTCGCCTATAGACAGACATAATTTCCGGCAAAAAGCCAATTTTTCCAATTTCAGCGTGCAATAGGTGTAAAAAATGATCACCTGGAATAATATTGTCAGGTAAAATAGTGTTAATATCTTCTTTATGAAATCGCCAGCGATACATACAGGAATTAGTTTGAATAAAATTTTGATCTATTAATTCTTCTAAAGTGATTAGATGTGTATCGTTGGCATAATGTTTTGGTGGAAAAATTGCCAATGGTTCAGATTTGCCATAC
>CAYJHF010000078.1:7269-11175 GCA_964369905.1 uncultured Mailhella sp.
ATACCACGCTATAATTACAAAGTGGAAACATATAGAATAGTCAGGGTTTGCATCTAGAAAATCTACTTGCTTTTGCAGTTTGTCAGGTTTTATAAAGTAATCATCACCCTCACAAACAATAACATATTCACCCCTTATTTTTGGATAAATAAATGTTTACTTAATGTTTTTTTAAGCCTCCATTGGTTTTCGGTTTGATAGATTGGCTTGATTATATTTGGATATTTGCGCTCATATTTCTTGATAATTTTTGCCGTATTATCTGTTGAGGCATCGTCATGCACAATAACTTCAAAGTCAAAATTGGTTTCTTGATTGACAAAGTTTTTCAGAGCTTCTTCAATAAAAGCCTCATGATTATAAGTTGGACAAATAATTGATACTTTCATGATAATTCCTTAGTTATTTTCCTGCAATATCCATTCTATAGTATTTTTTAGATTATACTTTGCCTGCCAACCAAAATGATCTTCAAATTTGCTTGAATTTAGTTTTATCTGGGTATTTATGTCCCTTTCTTCCAAGCTAATTTTTACATTTTTTCCAGTTCTGTCAGTTATAACTTCTTGTATTGTTTCTGCTATGTTATGAATATTATAAAAATAATCTATTCCAAGGTTATAGATTGTGTCAATAGCATCTAGCTTTGAGAAAATCAAGCAAGCTAGAGCCTTGGCCGCATCTCTTGCATCGAGATAGGAGAATATTTGCTTACCACCTATAATTTTTATCTCATTATTTAATAAAGCTGATTTGAGCATTTTGTTGACAATTCTTTGTTCTAGGGAGGGGGCAAGCAGACTGGCCAATCTAATATGGATAATTTTTGTTCTTGAACCTGCACAAATTTCATTACCTAGTTGCTCACAAGCATATTTAGCTACAGAATATAAGTCAAAGGGATTGACTATGTCATCTTCAAGCGATGGCCTATCCCTATTATCCCCATAAATTCCCTGTGAAGAGATGTGAATAATATTTTTAACCGCAAATTCCTTGGCTTTGCAAAAAATATCTCTCGTGAAATCAATGCTTTTTGCCAAGTCAGAACCAATTTGAGTTCGGGCAAAGGCCATATGCAAAACTATATCTATTTTGCCAAAGTCAATTTCATTGGCATAAAATTGTTCAAGGCTAAAAAATTGAAAATTATCAGCATTAAATTCTTTTTTTAATTCCTTATATTGGGAAGAGATGGCAAAAACATTAATCTTTTTATGGCTTAAATCTTCGAGTAAAAGCCTGCCAATAATCCCACTTGCTCCGGTCATTAATAGATTAATTTTCATTTAGCTTACCACCGCGTTCTAAAATAAATTTTCTCATGAACAGAGGTTCACTATCTAAGTCATGGTAGCTACAAGGTGTATATGGTTTTTTTGCAAAAAAATAAATGTCGTCATCATTACTGAAGTTATTTAAAAAGTGAAAACCATAAAAACTAATATTTTCAAAGGAATTCAAAATATTATATAGGTGAATTATCAAGTCACAACCTGTAGTCAGAATATAATTAAGTCCAAGTTCATTCCAAGCATAGTTTGCTGTGTCTATTCCAAACTTTTGGCATTTTTTATCAATTACAGAATAAATACTTTCTAGCCCGCTTGTATCTTTGAAATAAAAGGAGTCAAAACGCCATAAACTTAGTTCATAATCAGTTTTGTCATATTCTTGTACATATATATTGGCTGTTGTATTAACCCAAACTGTGGTTTTACTGCCATAATCTTGCTCATAACCTTTTTCAACTCCTCGGCTAAAACGAATAACCACGTCGTGGGCATCAATTTCCTTGCCTTTATGCTTGCCAAGCTCATAAGGGCCATTGCCAACCACAGCAATGGATTTACCCTTAACAATATTTTCAAAATCTTGATTTTTTTCTGACTCTAATAGTTTTTCATAAACCATGGAACATTTTTTAGTTTGTTCATTACTAAGGCCAAGTTTGTCAAAATAATTTGCAACAATGGGAAAATATTCTATTTCTTTTAGTTCGTGAAAGTGTAAATATCTATTGGCTATAACTTCAACACCTTCCATAATATTGTTTTCCAAAAGAATTTGTAGATAGAGTAGCCATAACTTATTATTTTCAGCCAACCAACAAAACTTTGATTTTGACAAGGAATTCAAATCAGAAAGTAATCTGTCTGAAACTCCATTATATTTGTATTCAGACACAAACATTTCATAATTATTATTGCGAATTTTTGGCACCACATACTTAGCCATATTGGAAAAACATTCTTGTGGCTTAGCCTCATAATCTTGAAGTCTTTTTTCTAGGTTGGCAATTTTATCATGCAAAATTTTATTTTCGCTTTCTAGGGCAATAATTTTATGTTCAAAGGCACTATCTTTCATAACTCTTTTTCCATATTTACTAATTCAAATTTTATAGGTTAAAATTTGCTTACTTCTGCAATCAAAATACTTTCACCTCTGGTTTCAAGTTTACAAAGTTCAGGGTGGGAAGATTTATATATTTCCATTTGCACAATACCTTGTCCACCGGCCTCTTTTAATCTTCTTTCCAGCTCTTCCCAGTCATAGAGCCATTTATGCCCCCAAGCCCTAAAGTTAATATTTAGAAGCTCGGCCTTGGTTTGAATAAAATCAAGGCCAAATTTTTTTAAATAGGGCATTAGCCTTTCTTTCCAGTTTGGGTCGTTATAAGTATAAATCATTCTAGCTAGGTCAGGCATGGCAATGCGCATAATTCCACTTGGTTTTAGAACCCTTAGAAAATCTCGCAAGGCTCTTTGCCCTTCTTCAACTGTTAAATGCTCTAAAAAATGCTCATTAAAAATAAAATCTGCACTATTATCATCAAAGGGCAAGGGATTTCTCAAATCCCAATTTAAATCCAAGAGTTTAATATTATTATCGGAATTATTGTCAATATTGATCCAGCCTTCCTTGTAAGCAGTTCCACAACCCAAATGCAGTTTTACATTTTGATTATTTGTTGCTAAGTCTTTGACTTTATCCCTTATTTTTTCTAAAGCCAGTAAGGCTTCTAGGCGAGGATTATTGCTCATATAGTATACCTTTTTATAAAATATCCCAAGAAAGAGGTGTGCCCATTTTTATGTCTTTCTTGGCCACTTTGCCAAGAATATCATCTAAATATCTGGTATGCAAGCCATGCCCGGGGCGAATGGAGCGAATATTCTCAGATGTAAAAATTTCACCTTTTTGAATATCTTTGACTACAAATAAAGAGCGTCTTGCTAAAACACTTTTTTGTTCCTTTTCTGTGCGCTCATAGTTTGCTTTGCCAAGGGCCTTTTCTACTATTCTAATATCTTGCACCATTTGTTTAAACTCGTCAGGCTCCATGCTAAAGGGGGCATCTAGTCCGCCATCAGCCCTGGCAAGGGTAAAATGTTTTTCAATAACTGTAGCCCCTAAAGCAACAGCTGCCACAGCTACAGCAGATCCCATGGTGTGATCCGAAAGCCCCACTTTACATTTAAAAGCCTCTTTTAAATGTGGAATAGTCAGCAAGTTAGCTTCTTCCACCGGTGCAGGATAGGAAGATGTACATTTTAATAATGTTAGATCAGTAGTTCCATGCTCACGCAAAGTACGCACTGCCTCATCAATTTCAGCTAAAGTGGCCATACCTGTAGACATTATAACCGGCTTCTTGGTGAAGGCTATTTTCTTAAGCAAAGGAATATCTACCAATTCAAAGGAGGCAACTTTATATTTGCTCATTCCACATTCTTCCAAAAAATCAACGGCAGTTTCATCAAAGGGGCTGGAAAAACAATCAAGCCCCAAATTTTTAGCATAAGACATAAGGCGTGGCGTCCAATTCCAAGGAGTATAAGCCTCTTGATAGAGGTCATATAAAGTTCGTCCTTGCCAAAGCTCTCCCTTAGCTAGAAAATG
>CAYJHF010000079.1:0-11171 GCA_964369905.1 uncultured Mailhella sp.
CTAATGAGCTATGCCCCAATTTTGTCCAAAACCAAAGTCGACTTCCAGCGGAATTATAAGTTTTTTTCCGCTAGGAGCAATATTTTCCATGAGTTCAGCCACTCTTTTACCGGCTTTTTCAGCATATTCTTCAGGAACTTCCAAAACCAATTCATCGTGAATTTGAAGTAATAAATTTGCTTGATAATCTTTTAGTTCTTGATCTTTATCAACAGCTAACATGGCTAATTTAATTATGTCAGCGGCACTTCCTTGAATAAGAGTATTCACAGCTTGGCGCTCTGCCAGAGCCTTTTCCCTTTGATCTTTAGAAAGAATATTTTGCAAGGGTCTTTGTCTGCCTGCAAGGGTTATAACATAAGCATTTTCTCGGGCAAAGTTTTCCACTTCCTCATAGAATTTTTTTATTTGTTCAAAGCGAGCAAAATATTTTTCCATGAATTTTTTTGCTTCTTGCTGGGAAATATGTAAATCTTCAGCCAATTTCCTAACCCCCATTCCGTAGAGTAAACCAAAATTAATTGTCTTGGCATGGCGGCGCATATCACTATTTACTTCTTTTAAATCAACATCATAAAGCAATGAAGCGGTGCGAGTATGAATGTCTTCTTTATTTAAAAAGGCTTGGCAAAGATTTTTGTCCTTAGAAAAGTGCGCCAAAACCCTAAGTTCAACCTGGGAATAGTCGGCAGAAACTAAAAGGTGTTTAGGTTTTGCCGTAAAACAGCTTCTCATTCTAAGGCCTAAAGCTCCTCTTATGGGAATGTTTTGCAAATTTGGATTGCTTGAAGATAGGCGGCCTGTGGCTGTACCCCATTGATTTAGTGTGGTTCTGATGCGTCCATCATCGTCGCTAAGTCTTTGCAGTGGCTCAAGGTAGGTGGAGCGCATCTTTTCAAATTTGCGGTATTCTTGTAGAGCATCAATAATGGGGTGAGTTCCAAGAAGTTTTTCTAAAACTTCATAAGAAGTTGAAGCTTGACCACCCTTGGTGGATTTTGTGGTGGGTAGTTTTAGTTTTTTAAATAAAATATCTCCAAGTTGCTGGGCAGAGCGTATATTAAAGTTTTCACCGGCAAAAAAGTATATTTTTTTGGTAATTTGCTCAATATTATTTTGAACTTCTTCCAAGAAAGCCTGTAATTCTTCAAGATTTATGGCAATGCCTGCTTGCTCCATCTCATAAAGCACGGGCACAAGGGGCATTTCCAAATTATACATTAATTCCAAGAGATTTTGATTTTGCAAATTGTTTAAAATACTGTGGTAAAGAGATTGAGCTACTTTGGCCGGATATTTTGGACTTAATTTATGCTCATAAATATGTTTTACGGAAATGGAAGCCCAAGCATAGTCCTTGTCGTCCGGCCATAAAAGCCAAGAAGCAAGGCTTAAATCAAAAAATTGTTGATAATTATCAAAATTGCCTGCAATGGTTGGAAAATTGTGCATTAAATTTTTTAAATCACAAACCACAATTTGGGCAGCTTTTTGTAAGTATGGAATAAGCTCATTAAAATCACCTACATAATGAAAATCAGGTTTATTGTCATTAATACTGAAATTATTCAATAGTTCATTTACCAAACCTGTGGAATTTACTGCATTATTTTTTGTTTCTTGGATTATATTTGTTTTAGGCAAGCTCTCCATGGCAAACAAAGATTGTTGTTGCATTTGCTCTTTTTTTGCCCTTTTAGCCTTGCTGTTTTTAGGAGGATTTTTTTGCTCATCAATAATTTCAAGCTTATTTTTTGGGTTGCTTAAAAAGTCCAAATTTTTTGGCAATGGAGCAAAAGATAAATAAAAGCCTGCCGAGAAATCTCTAAAATTAGAGGGAATTAATGCCACAACCTTGTTTTTGAATTCCGGCAATTCATCAGGCTTTGTAACAATTACATTTTTTGGCTCTTGTTTTTTTTCATCTACTTTTTGGCTATTTTCTTGATTAGCAAGTAAAAGGCCTTGAGCTGAACTATCTTCTTCTATTTCAATAATTTTTTTGGAAACTAAGGAATTAAAATCTTTATGTAAACTATTTAGTTCATAAATACTGAAAAAAGCTTCGGCATTTTGTTTATGTACCTTTTGCAGTTCAAGACTTTGCAAATCAAGCTCTGTGCATTGCTCGGTATTTAGCTTTGTTAGTTCACGATACATAAACATTACATCTAAATTGCCTTCCATTTTTTTCTTAATGGGCAAGGCTAAATTTTCATAATTATCTTTTAAATCTTCAAGGCTGGTATATTCTTGGAAAATTTTTATGGCTGTTTTTTCTCCAATGCCCTTAACACCTGGGATATTATCACTGCTATCGCCAATTAATGCTTGTACATCAGCCCATTGAGCAGGGCTTAGCCCTGTTTCTTCCGTAAAAATTTCTTCTGTAATAATTTTTTCACTCTTGGAAGCCGGATCCCACATGATTACATTCTCATTAAGGCATTGGCGTAAATCCTTGTCTACTCCAACAATAACCACAGGGCGACTTGCAGAAAACTTTTTTGCAAGAGAAGCAATACAATCATCAGCTTCGCAATTCTCTGAAATTTCAAGTTTAATTCCCAATCTTTGCACCATATTTTTTATGGGATCAAACTGCATTTTTAAATCATCGGGTGATTCAGGCCTTTGAGCTTTATATTCGGGGTAAATATCATGGCGAAAGTTCTTGCCTTGCCCATCAAGAATAAAGCAAAAATATTTAGGCTTTTCTTCGCGTAAAATTTTTAAAAGCAAACGCCCTACACTATAAATTGCACCGGTAGGGAAAGAGTCTGAGCGAGCCATACGACTATTGGCATAAAAAGCTCTGAAAATAAAAGCATTACCGTCCATAAGATAGATCGGTTCTTCATTAAATTCAAAATCATCACGTAAAGCCATAATTATTTCCTATACTAATATTTTATGTGCCACAGTGTAGCTTATTTACTCAACTTAGCAAAGTTTTTTATTATGGGAAAAATTCAAAGCCATTAGTTTTTTATGCCTACTTTTTAAAAAATTTAACTGGAAAAAATTAACATATTTTAGTATAATTTTTCAGTAAAATGAAGAGTTAATTTATAAATATATTTTAATATAAAGGTTTATTATGTCAAATGTTTACGCTGTTATTCTAGCTGCCGGCAAGGGTAGTAGAATGTTTTCTAAAAAACCTAAAGCCTTGCAATCTATACTTGGCGAGGCCATGATTTCATACGTCTATGCTGCAATAAAAGAATATAGCCAAGAAATTTTTACCGTGGTTGGCCACGGCGCTGAAGAAATAAAAGATCATTATAGTAATTGCCAGCTAGAACTATATGGAGTTAAGGCTGAAGAAAACTGCATTTTGCAAAATGAACAGCTGGGAACAGGCCATGCTCTATTAATTGCCCATCAAAGCATAAAAGAAAAAATAAATTTACAAAATAATGATAAAATATTGGTAGTCAATGGAGATGCTCCACTTTTAACATCTGAAATTATAGCAGGTTTTATTGAAAAATCTAAAAACTTTGCCCTTACTTTTTTAAGCTTAAACCTTGAAAATCCCAAGGGTTATGGGCGAGTTTTGCGAGAAAAGCATTCAGAGGGTAAAGTTCTTGGAATTATAGAAGAAAAGGATTTTACCCTAAAATATCCACATCAGGAAATCCATGAGGTTAATTCAGGAATTTATTTAATTAATAATGAAATTCTGACAAAGTTTTTACCCCTACTTTCTTCTCAAAATGCAGGACAAGAATATTATTTAACCGATGTAATTGAGCTAGCCAAACAAAATGCTTTTGAAGTGGAAGCTTTTTGTTTGGGGCATAATAAGGCTTTACTTGGAGTAAATACTGCCCATGAGCTTTATGTGGCAGAAAAGTTTCTAGCCGAGCAAGAAAATATAAAACGTATGAATGAAAATGTGCTTTTACATCACCCTGAAAGCATAAGGATTAGCCCTTTTGCCAAAATTGCCAAGGGTGTTGAAATCTTTGGCCCTTGTGAAATTTATGGAAACTGCCAGATTGAACAATTTACTTGCCTTGAATCGCACACAGTAATTAAAAATTCTCAAATTGGCGAAAATTGCCAAATAAAATCTTTTAGCCATTTGGAAGAAGCTATTTTAGAAAATAATGTCACAGTAGGACCTTATGCCAGACTTCGCCCCGGTTCTGAACTGGCTAGCTCTTGTAAGGTAGGAAATTTTGTGGAAATAAAAAAATCAAGGCTGGGGCAGGGTTCAAAAGTAAACCATCTTAGCTATATTGGTGATGCAAGCCTTGGTACAAATGTAAATGTGGGTGCAGGAAGCATTACTTGCAATTATGATGGAGTTAAAAAGCATCAAACAATTATTGGGGACAATGCCTTTTTAGGCTCAAATACAGCCTATGTTGCTCCTGTAAAAATTGGCAAAAATTCCTTGGTGGGGGCTGGTTCTGTAATTACAAAAGATGTTCCTGATTTTCATCTTGCAGTGAGCAGAGCTGAACAAAAAATAATTGATAAAAATAAACTAAAAACCAAAGAATAGGAGAGTTTATGCGCCGTAATGACAGAGAAATTAAAGATTTTGAAGAAAAAATCTCCATGCTAAAAGAAGGTAGGGTCTGTTCACTTTGCTTTGTGGGTGATGATTATCCCTATGTTATTCCATTAAACTATGGATTTTCAGTGGAAGATGGGCAATTATATTTATATTTCCACGGTTCTAATAAAGGCACAAAATATGAAATGCTGGCCAAAAATCCAAAGGTTGCTTTTAATATTGTAATTGAATTTAAACTAAAACGTGCTGAAACAGCCTGTGATTTTGGGGCTGATTTCCAAAGTCTTTGCGGTAATGGTGATTTGGAATTATTGGTGGATTTAGAAGAAAGAAAAAAAGCCCTTACTCATATTGCCAAGCATTTTGAAATGAAGTGTAGCCAAGAGCCTGATCCTAATCTTAAAAACCCAACCTTTAGCGATGCCTTTATGAAAGAAACCGGAGTAATGCGTTTAAAGGTTAATGAAATTATTGGCAAAAAATGTAAAAAATAAACAAAAACCTTTGCACAATTTATTGTGTAATGCTCTAAATTCAAAATCTGCAAGAAAGTTGCACATACTGTGTTTATTTCTTGCAGATTTTTTTAAACTTATTTTAGTGAAAAAAATTATATTTATAACATATTACTAAATTTTCTCAGCTTGGGCTAAAAAATTTTCTATGCTTACCATATTAAACTCATAAGGATGAAACCAGCTTATGTTTTTATCAGCCCTAAACCAAGTCCATTGGCGTTTAGCATAGGCCCTAGTGTTTTTACCCCAAAGTTCTATACATTTTTCCAAGTCATATTCACCAATTAAATATTTAGCAATTTCACGGCAACCAATACCTGTCCAAGCACAAGCGTCCAGATTAGAGTTTTTGGCAAAAGCATTTTCAGCTTCTTCCAATGCTCCTTCCTTGAGCATTATTTTAATTCGCTCATATAAAATGGGGGTAAGTTCTTTTAGTTCAATGCCAATTCCAAGGCGTAGGGCCTCAAAATCAGGCTTTATAAGGCCTTGCTGATGCCACTTGCTAAAAGTTTGGCCCGTGGCTTCATAAACTTCTAAAGCTCTGGCTATGCGTTGTTTATCATTAAAATGAATTTTATTTCCATAATCCGGATCAACAGTCATCAGCTTTTTATATAGTTCTAAACTTCCAAGCTCTTGCAATTTGACAATATATTTATTATGAATTTCTTCAGGAATATCTGGAATTTCTGTAATTCCATCAAGCAAAGTTTTGAAATAAAAACCTGTGCCACCAACCAGTATGGGAATCAAGTTCTGTTCGTGGGCTTTTATAATTTCTTTTTTAGCCAAATCAACCCAAGCTACAGCTGTAGTTTGTTCCTCAATGTCCAAATAGCCATAAAGTTTATGTGGACAAACAGCCTGCTCTTCACTGCTTGGTTGAGCGCTGATTATAGGAAAATCCCTATATATTTGTCTAGAGTCAGCATTAATAATCACTGAGGGAAATTTTTTGGCAATTTTTATGGCAATTCCGGTTTTTCCGGCTCCGGTTGGGCCCATTATGCAGATAATTTTTTTCATTCTTAAGCAAGTTTAACTCTCTATATAAAAATTATATAGAAAATTCATTTAGTTAAGCCCATAGGCTTTATTTAGTGCTTTGCAAACATTAGGCGGAGTTATATCTCTTACATCGCCACCAAGTGAGGCCACATTTTTCAAATTACTAGAGCTAACATAAAGCCATCTATAATCAGGCATTAAAAAAATTGTTTGAATATTATTTTTTAGCTTACGATTCATTAGAGCCATCTGAAACTCATAATCAAAATCTGAAATAGCCCTCAATCCTCTAATAATGGCAATTGCCTTATTTTGTTCAGCAAAATCTACCAAGAGTCCATAAAAAGGTTGAACTATAACTTTAGAATTTATGGAAGTTGTTGCAAAATATTCTTTAATTAGCTCAACCCTTCTCTCAATGGAAAAAAGTGGTTCTTTATTGGTTTCTTTAGCAACTCCTACAATAATTTTGTCAAACAATTCAGCCCCTCGGTTTATAATACCAATATGCCCATTGTGAATAGGATCAAACGTTCCCGGATAAACTGCTATTCTTGGTAGGTCCATACTATAATCCTTGTTTGTCCATATTGTCTGTCAAGTTCAAGATTAAGTCCTTCAAACCCTTCTGTATTAACTTTTAGATGTTTTTCTACCTCGGCAACCACAAAGGCATTTTCTTCAAGCCAGTTTAACCTTAAAAGTTTATTTAAAGTAAGATTAAGATAATTTTTAGCATAAGGAGGATCTATAAAAACCAGTGAAAATTTTTCCGGGCAACGCCTACCCACATATTTTAATACATCATCGGTAATAACATGGCATTTTTCAGCCACCTCAAATTGCTCAATATTTTCTACAATACAAGCTGTGGCCTTAGGGTCTTGCTCCACAAAATATACTTTTTGGCAACCTCTACTAAGGGCTTCAAAAGCAAGGCTTCCGCTACCTGCAAATAAATCCAAAATTTTTGCTTCGGCAAAAACCACTCCTCTGGCCTCGAGCAAAGAAAAAAGTGATTCTCTAACCTTGCTCATGGCTGGGCGATAGCCCTGCCCACTAATGGTTTTTAGTTTGCGTCCTTTAAATGCACCTGCTATTATTCTCATCTATATTTCCTAAACTGGAGTTATTTGTTTTGGCTTAAATATAAAGCCATTTTAAAAATTGAAAATTTGAAGTAGGTTATAGTTAAAACTCACAATAGTTCAAAAGGATATAATGCAATATAAAACATTTGGGGAAAGACTTTTTTAAAAAAGTTTTCCCCAAGTAAAATAATAATTTTTGTATTACATATTTGAATTTATGCTTTTTAACTTCTCTTTCACACGGAAAATGCGTTCTTGCATTTTAACTTGTTCATTGCAAGACATTTCACTGATGGCAGAAATTTTAGTTTTAATTTGTGCTAAATATTCTTCCAACTCTTGTAACTCATGTTCCACATCAAAATGCTGAGCTGTTTCACATTTTTCATTTTCAGTATAAGCAAAGTCGGAGGCGGTATTTTGCCCTTCTTCATTAATAAGTAATGTGTCCAAATATTTTGGAATGGTTGGTTCAATGGCAAATTCTTCTTTAATTAAGTTTGCCAAAGTTTTTTGAGCCTTAATTTCACCATGTATTAAAACTATATGTGGTTTTTTTAGGGCTGCTTCTCTAATCCAATCTATTATTTGACTTTGCCCTGCATGGGCAGAAAATCCACCAATGGTGAATACTTTTGCCCCAACTTTAAGCTGCTCATTAAATATGCCAATATGCTTTGCACCTTCAACAATACTGCGGCCAAGTGTTCCAATTGCTTGATAGCCCACAAAAACCAAGCTTGTTTCAGGACGCCAAATACTATGTTTCAAGTGGTGTTTTATTCTTCCGGCATTACACATTCCGCTAGCTGAAAGAATTATGGCCGGACCTTGCCTTAAGTTTAGAGCTTGTGATTCCTCTGCGGTTAAAGTAAATTTTATATTTAACGGATTGTTATCTTCATTAAATGGGTGTTTTTTTCCGGTTTTCATTTCCAGTTGATCGGAATGCTTATAAAAAATCTCAGTTGCCTTTATGGCTAAAGGGCTGTCTAAGAAGATTGGCATATCCTTTGGTATTTTACCCTCTTGATCAAGTAGATATAATGAATAAATAATTTCTTGCGCTCTTTCAACAGCAAAGGTAGGAATTAAAACCTTACCGCCTTTGGAATAGCTGTAATTTATAGCTTCTAGCAATTCTTCTTGGGTTGCATCTTCATTTTTATGATTTCTATCACCATAGGTTGATTCCACAAAAAGATAATCGGTCACATCTGGAACATCAGGATCATCTAACAATAATGCACCTGGGCGTCCCAAATCGCCAGAAAATGTAAGGCGTGAAACTTTACCATTTTCTGTTACTTCAATTACAAGAAAGGCTGCCCCTAAGATGTGTGCTACATAGCGATAAGTCACTTTTATATTAGGAGCAGGCTCAAAACTTTTTTCATAGTCAACTGTTTTTAATTGTTCAACTACTGCTCTGGCTTCGTCCTTGGTATAAAGTGGTTCTATATCAGCAGTCATTTTTTTGCCTTTACGCTTTTTTTGCTTTTGCTTCCACTCAAATTCCATTTCTTGAATATGAGCACTATCTTCAAGCATTAAAGTCACAAGGTCGGCAGTTGGCGCAGTACAGTAAATAGGGCCTTTAAAACCATGAGCTCCAATTCTTGGCAAGAGGCCTGAGTGATCGATATGAGCATGGGTTAACAAAATAAAATCAATACCCTCTGGGCGATAAAGATGTGTATCATAGTTTTTTTCTTCCATGGCTCTGTTGCCTTGGTACATACCGCAATCAATGGTAAAACGCTTGCCCGCTGCTTCAATCATATAACAAGAACCTGTTACAGTTTGAGCAGCTCCAAGAAAAGTAACTTTCATAATAACTCCTAAAGTTTTAACAATGCAAAATATAGTAAATAATTTGATTGGTTAACCAATTTAGTAATTTTCATTTTAGTCCAACTTGTGAAATTATGCAAAGTTTTTTTTGCAAAGAATTGCAGAGCAACTTTATATTTTTTTAAATTATGCTATAGCCAAGCTCTTTGGCAATAATTTTACCAGCCATTTCAGTAACTTCTCCTGTAATACTTATACAGTGTTTGAGATGAGTTGGTGTGCCAAGAGTCATGCCCTTGGTTAAAATTTTACAGCAACATACTTTTCTAAGCTTTAGAAATTCATCTTGCAATTGCTTAGTTAGTTTCATGGCTTTATCCACTTCAGAACCCTTGGCTTGACTTCGCCCAAAGAACATTCCAAGCGCCATTACTGCGCCATTAACAGCTCCACAAGTACAGCCTGCTCCCATACCAATGGGAAATCCTGAGGCAAGCTTTATAATTTCATCATCAAAGGGAGCATTAAAGGCATCTTTAATGGCCTTTAACACGGCTTCTGAGCAGTAAAAATCGCCATCTCTATAATATTTTTCTGATTTTTCTCTAAGTTCTGTTATATTAATTATTTTATCTGACATAATAAATCTCCAAGTTAAGTTTAAGTAATGGAAAACAACACATAAAAACGTGCAAAAAACACGGATTAGTGGAGGAGATTTTGGTATTTAGTTAAATGAGTAAATCTTAAAATGATTTATCGCTTGCAAAAATACCAAAGGACAACCTGCCCCCAATGGTATTTTGTCAGGTAAAGCCAAAAAGATTAACGGCCAAAGAACAAGAAGCTTTAAATAAGCTCAAGTTAGTTATAGGGAATGAATTATTTTGTTCTGTGGACATATTTTTTAACTAAGACATGGTAACTTTTAAGTCAATTTAAATTACATTTTTTTCTTGAAAAACTTGGCTAAATTAACTAGGTTTATACAAAGGAAAACTTTTGTAAAACTTTCTATAATAAGGAGAATACCATGGAACAATTTGGTAAAATTTCAAAACTTGGTTTTGGTATGATGAGGCTTCCAAAAAATGGAGAAGAGATTGACATTGAACAGGTTAAAACCATGGTTGACACCTATTTAAATGCCGGATTTAACTATTTTGACACAGCTTTGCTCTATCCCGGCTCAGAAGATGCCATGAAAAAAGCTTTGATTGAAAGGCATAATAGAGAGAGCTTTAAAATTGCCACAAAAATCTGTCCTACCTTTGCTAGTTTAAAAAGCAAGGAAGAGTGCATTAAGGCCTTTGATGAACAATTACAACGTATTGGTGTTGATTATATTGATATGTATTTAATGCACGCCATAAGATCCCATGAAGGCTATGAAGCAATTTTAAATACAGGATTTTTGGATTTGCTCAGGCAAAAAAAACAAGATGGAATAATTCGCCATCTTGGTTTTTCTTTTCACGGTGATATTGACTTGTTTAAGCGTGTTTTAGAAGAACAAAAAGATATTGAATTTGTACAAATTCAGCTCAATTACCTTGATTGGGATAATCACGCCATTCATTCGGGAGAATTGTATAGAATTTTACGAGAAAAAAATATTCCCATAGTTGTTATGGAACCGGTTAAAGGCGGTATTCTTGCCAATCCACCGGCTGAAATTGTTGAAGTGCTCAAAAAAGTAAATGGAGACAAATCATTTGCCTCCTTGGCCTTACGTTTTGTGGCTTCCTTAGACGGCATTTTAACTGTGCTAAGTGGTATGTCTGATATGGAGCAAATGGAAGATAATCTTAAGACTTTCACAAATTTTGTGCCCCTCTCAGAAGAAGAGAAAGAAGCCATAGCCGAGGCAAATAGAATTTTATACAACATAAACCAAATTGGCTGTACTAGATGTGGCTACTGTATGAAGGATTGCCCCAAACAAATTAATATACCGCGTATTTTTTCCTTCGCCAACTCTTTAAGAAGAACCCCAAGTGAAAATGTGCCCAAATTTATGTATAAACATACACCTGAGGGACAGATGGCTTCTGATTGCATTAAGTGTAAAAAGTGTGAAAAAGCCTGTCCGCAACACTTGGCAATTACAGAACTGCTTGAAGTGGCACATAAAGAATTAGCTCCGGCATAAACTAGTCGGTGCTGAAAATAATAACTATCTGTTAGCAAAGAATATTTTTACTAAATAACACTAAAAAATTT
>CAYJHF010000080.1:0-11056 GCA_964369905.1 uncultured Mailhella sp.
GACTATTTATGCGCTTTGTTGTTGTTCAACAGCTAGGTAAATATTATGTTTCATCATGCGACGCATAAGTCTGATTGTATTATCCATATTTTGTTCAGCAAGTTGTAAGGCCAAGTTTTTGATGTCTTCAAGGCTGGCATTTAGGCTGATGGAATAAGGATCTCCACCCATATTGTCGTCACTCATTCTGGTAAGTGCTTGTTCAGCGGCTTCTCTGGCTTCCTCTTCTTGAGCTTCATAAAGGGCCATTTGTTCTTCGGCAGAGGGTAAGCCCTCAAGGCCTTCAATCATTTCACCCATTTCAACTTTTGGACGAATAAGAGCTAAAATAAGAGGACGGATAACGAGCATGATAAAGATGAAGATAAGCAATGCTGTAAGAAGTGGGGCTCCAATGGTTTTGGCAAAGTCAGATAGAAGTTCAACTGTGCTAAGTTCTGTTGGGGCATCGCCTTCGCCAAATGGCATATTGGTTACTTCTATTGTGTCACCTCTGGCCAAATCTAATCCTACTGCATTGGCAACAAGCTGTCTGATTTGATTGAGTTCTTCTTGAGTGCGAGGAATATATTCCCATGCACCATCAGCATTTTTCACAAAATGTCCGTCTACGGCTACGGCAACGGTAAGGCGTTCCACTGTACCCATTTCGGTTACAATGCTTTGCTCTTCTTTATTGATTTCATAGTTAGTTAGGCGTTCTTCCCTTGTGCCTTCTTGGCTTGAGAGTGAATTACCAAGTCCATCACCACGGAAGTTTACTTCTGAAACTTCGGTGCCAAGGTTGGCTGTACCGGCTTGTTGTTCTTCTGTTCTTTGTTCTGAACGAACCACTGCGCTTTCAGGGTCATAAATTTCACGATGTATACTACGATGACTATAGTCCAAATCGGCACTAACTTTGGCAATGAGTTTTCCGGCGCCAAGTACAGGGGCGAGTAGTTCTTGAATACGTCTTTCTAAGGTAGCTTCATAGCGTAAACGATAATCCAATTGACTTGAGTTTACACTGCCTTCTTCTTTTGGTGAATAAAGGGCTTTTCCGTTATTGTCGCTAATGGAAACATTGAATGCGTCAAGACCTTCTACGGACATTGTCAATAAATTGACCATGGCGTCAATTTCTTTTTTCTCCATTCTCTTACCGGGTTCAATTAGGCGTAAAACTACAGAGGCAGAAGGTGGTTGTTGTTCTTCAATAAATAAGCTTCTTTCAGGAACTACAAGGTGCACTCTAGCACTTTCTACGTTAGGAAATTCGGCTAAGGTTCTGCCTAATTCACCTTGTAAAGCTCTTTGGTAGTTAATGCGTTGCACAAAGTCGGTTTGTCCCATTTGCACTGTGTCAAAAATTTCAAAACCAATACCTTGGCCAACTAAATTTCCTTCACCTGCAACTTTTATACGTAAATCATATACTGAACCTTCGGGAACCATTACACTTGTTCCACCATTGGCAAGTTCATAAGGAATATTTTCAGCTTGTAGCATATTTACAATGCGATTAGCATCTTCAGGAGAAAGATTTGTATATAGAGTTTGGTAGTTAGGACGTAGCATCCACATGGAAATAACAACCATAAAGGCTATTATAAAAGCCAATCCACCAAAAATAAGGACTTTTTGCATTACACTGAAATTTCCCCAAAATCCTTTTACTTTTTCCATTATTTGTTCTACTTTTGGATGCATTGTATTTCTCCTGATTTTTTTATAACTTTCTTACTTTTAGCAATTTCAGATGAGATTACTTTGTTGATAATTAGAATTGTAACTTACTCATTTCTTTGTATGCTTCAATCATTTTATTTCTTACAGCTGAAGTCATACTCATGGCCACACTGGCTTTTTGCATACTAATCATAAGTTCATGCACATTTTGAGTTTCGCCGGAGGCAAAGGAAACAATCATTTCATTCTTATGTTTTTGCAAATCATTAACGTTGGTTAAAGAATCTGTGACCATATCTCCAAATGATTGGCCTTGCACATTAAGATTTTTATTTATATCTTTGGCTTCATTTACTATGTTTTTTTGGGTATTTTGAAAATCTATCAAAGCTTTATTATAAGCTGTTAACCCTATCATTTGAATACTCATAAGTCACTCTCCCAAAAAATTATTTGCCAATTTCCAAGGCTCTTGAATACATGGCTTTTATTGTGTCAATGGCTGTGGCATTGGCATTGAAGTTACGCTGAGCTGTCATCATCATGGCCATTTCTTCTACCACATTGATGTCCGGATAATATACATAGCCTTCTTCATCAGCATCTGGGTGCTCAGGTTCAAAAACCACACGTTCTTGCCTTGCATCTGTGGCAATACCCATAACACGAACTCCGGTAACTTCCCTATCAAGGGCCGTTCTCATGTGAGTTCCGAATGGATCATCTAAATTACTGGTTTCTTTTACAACGCTTTTACGTTGATAAGGGCCTAATCCGCCTGCTACTCTTGTGGTATTGGCATTGGCAAGGTTCATTGAAGTAACATTTAGTTGAGTTCTTTCAGCTGTCATGCCTGATGCGCTAATGTCTAGTGCTGTCATGAAATCCATTATACTTTACTCCCTTCTGCGATTATGGTTTTTAACCCATCATATCCGCTTTTTGTTACTTGAGATAATGTATTATATTGCAAATTATTCTTAGCCATATTAACCATTTCTTTATCTAAGTTTACCCTATCTTCACCATGGGCTTTTCTGGGCATAAAACGTCTTGTCCAGTCTGCATTAATGGTTAGATTTTCAAAAAGAGAAGGTAAATGCCCTTGGCTTGTGGTAGACATTTTTCCCCTTACATCAAGCTTTAAAGCGTCCTGTAACTCTTTTTCAAATGTTAATTCTAAGGGTTTATAGTTTGGGGTATCAACATTTGAAATGTTGCCCATAATTACATTTTGGCGTTGAAGCTGCATATTCATCACATTATTTACTATTTTCATGTGATCTTGATCTAAAGCTTTCATATTTACCTCCTTGTATTTATGAAGTTATTAGCATTTTATATGCCAATTAATTTAATTCCTTTATTTCTAATGTGTTATGGTAATAATTTTAAAATTTGTTAATTATTATAAAACTTTTTGACATTTTTTTGACATAAAACTTCTTTCTTAAAAAATATATTTGAAAAAATTTAACGTATTTGACTTACCCCATAAAAAATGATATTTCTTATTTAACATACTATAAATAATGTATAAATTATTTTCATAAAACTATAAAAGGTGGTGGAACTATGTTATTAAAATATTCTTTATTTGTTTTTATGCCTCTTCTCACTTTATGTTTTGGAAATGTTAACCACGCTATGTCAAAGGAAAGTGACAAAGATTATCAAAATTACATGGAGTTTTATCGTTTGCCCAGTTCGGAAATTTTACCGGAACTCATTAATAATTTGGCTAAACACGGAGTGTTTGATGAGGACTCATCTCGTATCCCTCTGCTATTTTTTATCTCAGAAGTCTTTCATAAGCATCAAGATAAGGCAAAAAATTGGTGCATGGCCTTTTCCAAGGCTGAACCTGCCATAAAGTATAATGTGGGGATAGGCGTAAGGCTTTCCGGTGTTCCATTGGCCGAAGAATGTGTTAGAAACCTTTTGGAAATAGCCTCAGAAAAAGAAAAAGAAAAATTAATGAATGTAAATCCCATTGATCCAATTTTAATAAAAGAAACAAGTGCACAACTTGTGGATATATTATGGGCAATGTTTGTGGCTTCAGGAGATGCTCGCTTTGTAAATAGGATTATAGATGGACTTGTTGAAACAGTAAATGGAGACAGAACTATAGATTCTATGGCTGCGGCGTGGTCATTGAGGAGTATGGCAGAAAACCATCAAATTGTAAAAGAAACTTTGATTGAACGAAGTAAATTAGAAGTTGGAGAACGCAAAAAAGCTATTGATGAAATCCTCGACAAACTAAATGAAAAAAACGAATAAAATTTGCATAACATTTTTAATTTACAAATTATTTCCATATATTGAAAGCTCTGCACATTTCATTTTACAAGTTTTCATGGAGCATTTGAAAGGCAAATTTGACCACAAATCAAAAACAGTGATGATTGTTTTTACGTTTAGTGTTTGATTTATATATTTTTGCCTCTGCAAGCTAAATTTCAATAAATTGAAAATTTTGAAACTTGAGATAGTTTTTCATAAAAAAAATGTGCAGAAGTCTCATATTATATTTTTTTTAATTACTACCGTTTTAATTATAGACAATAAACTTATTTTTTTGTAGTTTAAACAGCGATACTTGCATTTAATATGCAGGGTGGTTTGATGTGAAATTACTGTTTTGTAGTTTGTATTATGTTAATTATAATAAAATTATGGAGTTATAATGAAAAAATTATTTTCTGCTTTCTTGCTTAGCCTTACTGTCCTAGTTGGACAAGCCTATGCCGACGGACATAAATCCCTTGTCGTTGCAACCAACCCCACTTGGCCTCCCATGCAAATGGTTGATATGGACAAAAATATTATCGGCTATGAAGTTGACATTATGAAAGCCATTGCCGAAGCAAGTGGGCTAAAAGTTGAATTTATGAACACTGCTTGGGATGGAATTTTTGCTACTTTGGAATCAAAAAATAGTGATATTATCTCTTCTTGTGTAACAATTACTGAAGCTCGCAAAAAACGCTATTTATTTTCAGAACCAATTTATGGATTTGTGCAATCCTTGGTTGTGCCAGAAAACAGCAGCATCAATAAACCATCTGATATAATGAATAAAAAAATTGGTATCCAAATAGGAACAACAGCAGCCATAGCCTTGAATAAAATCTCAAAAGATCTCAATGTGGCTACTTATGACGATATTGGCCTAGCTCTTGAAGACCTTGCCAATGGAAATATTGATGCCGTAATGTGTGATGATCCTGTGGCCATGTACTATTCAAACCGCAAAGAAGGCTACAGCGATAAAATGAAAGTGGCCTTTAAAATGGACGAGCCTGAATATATTGGTGTTGTTACATTAAAATCCAATCAAGCCCTTATGGATAAAATTAATGCCGGACTAAAAATCATTCAAACCAACGGCAAAGAAAAAGAAATTGCTGAAAAATGGTTTGGCGGTCAATAAAATATAATTTTATTTACTAAAAAAGAGCTATGAAAATAGCTCTTTTTTTTTGGTGTTTTGCTAAATTTTTTATTATAAAGCTTTACTAAACTCATTTTGCAAACCACTATTATTTATTTTGATAAAGATATTTCTTTTTCCTAAGAATAAGCAAGGAATGTCATATAATATTCAGATAAAATCCATTGAAAATTTTTTGGTTATTTGTTATGTTGCCCCATGAGGTGACTATGGATTTTATTTCAGAATTATTTGGCAATACTCCAAGTGAAATGCTATTTATTTCTTTGGCTGTTCTTTTTGGCAGTATTTTACGCGGAGCATCAAGTTTTGGTTTTTCCATGACTATGATTATTGTAATGACTATGTTTATGGAGCCTGCTAAGGCAACTTCTTATATATTATTGTGGGAAGTCTTAGCCAGTATTGTGCACCTGCCTTTTGTGTGGCGTGATGTACAATGGAGAACCATAAAATGGCTTCTGGTGGGAACAGTGCTTGGCACACCACTTGGCGTTGTTTTACTTGTAATCATTCCTGCTGCCTCCATGACAATTATCATAAATGTAACCGTGATTTTTTTATCCATCATTATGTTAAGGGGCTATCACCTGAGCAGACAATTAAAATCCACTGAAATTGTGGGAACGGGGATTGTTTCAGGAATTATTAATGGTGCTTCAGCCAATGGCGGCCCTCCCGTAATATTGATGTTTTTTTCGAGTCCGGCAGGGCTTGCAGTTGGTAGAGCATCTATTATTGCTTTCTTTTTGTTTACAGATTTGTGGGCCTCAATGCTTTTTGTTCAGCAAGGATTTACAACACTAAAAACCTTATGGGGTGCATTAGCTCTTACTCCTTTATTAGTGTTTGGTATTTGGGTAGGAACTTGTTTTTATGGAAAAATTGAAGAAAATAAATTTAAAAAAATTGCTATCTTATTATTAATTATCCTTTCTATTATTAGTTGTGTGAGAGCTATTATAAATTCATAGTATAAATTAGGTTGATGGAGAATTACAATGCAAGAAAATAATAAAATAAAATCCAAAATAAATACAAAAGAAACCATAAAAAGTGACCAAGAAATTGCTCTGAAAAGTCCTGAATTGTTAAGAAGAGATTTATTGCACTATGAAGATATTTTATGTAAGGATATTGCAAGATTGGTGCAATTTAAAGTACATTCTCTTTATTTCCCCACTCAAGATGAATTACCTAAGGCAAAATTTATAAAAGAAGAAAAAAAATTATTAATTCCTTTGCGTCGCAATAATTTCCTTTTGGGTATTTTATTATTGGGTGAAGTGAAAAATTTTAAAACAAGTGAAAGCTTATTGGCCATGCTTACTTCTTCAGCTGAAGTTTGTTTAGATAAGATTTACTATTTAAAGCTTAGTGGGCTTGACGAAATTTGTCATTTGCCAAGATTACAAATCTTTATGCAAAGGCTACAAAAAGAAGTATTTGGAATTTCAGAATTTTTTAATTATTCAATTTTTTCAAATAATGATGTAAGCACTAATGATCAACACAGTATGGCTAAATTGCAAACAGAAAACAACTATAATACTGAAATAAGCGAAAGACATAGCAGTTTAGGCTTAATGATTCTTTCAACATTGCAACTTGAATTTATACAAAAATATTATGGATTTTTACAAGCAGAAAAATTATTTGCCGCATTTTCAAAAAAAGTTAAGGAAAGCTTACCGGAAGAATGTGTTTGCACTGTATTAAATTCCAACAGCTTTGCCATATTGTTTCCGGGAGCTACAAGGCGTAGTATGGAAAATTTAGCCAAGCAGTGTACTGAACTAAGCCAAAGCATTACAGCTAAACCAAAAAACAGTGTTTTGGCAAATTTTTATGATCTGCCTGAAGCAATAAGTTTGCAAGCTTCTGCCGGCTATGCCCTCTACCCACAAGATTGGGATGGAAGCATGGATTCTAGAGATAGCTTTGAAGTTGGGCATATTTTACTGCAAAAAGCTGGAATTGCTCTGCAAAGAGTGCTCAAAAAGCCGATGAATTATTCAACAAACTATGAAAATAATTTTTCTACTTCGGTTTTAGCGTATAGGGATATATTATTACAAGGTGGCAATGTTGAAGCCCTTTATCCATATTCACAAATAAGGGTGAATTTAGGTAAGGACGATGGCGCTCGTGAGAAAATGTATTTTAGCGTATTCCAAGACATGGAACGAAAATTTTATAAGGGTGAAATATTATTGACAAAAGTCAAGAAAAATACAGCTGAAGCTGAAATAATAATGCTAAATAATTCAAGCAAACCCATTGAAGTTGGCGATTTTTTGCAATATATTCCTCAAACTCACTTCCAAAACGATTACTTAGATAAAAATAAAACAATATTTTATACTTATAATGATTTTACCAGGGTGGTAAATCAAAAAATCAGCCAAGAAAATGTTAAAAATTTTTCCTTGGCCATATTACAAATTCAATGGGAAAATTTTGAACAGCCTGAAAACCTTGAACAAGATAATTCAAAAGAAGAAAGTAAAAACATAAATACTTTTGAAATTGCTAAAATGATTGCTGATTTTTTAAAGAAGAAGAGTATAAATTTAGATTTTATTATAGGAAACATGAGTTTTAATAGTATTATTTTATTTCATAGTAAGAAAGACAGTAATATAAAGGAAATCTATGCAAAGCTAATTAAATCCATTGAAGAAAAATTTCATGTGCAAGGTGCAGTCGGGATTGTTAATTATCCTTATTTAAATTTACGCCCGGTAGATATTTGGGAGGCAGTCCATAAGGCTCTTGATTACGCAATTTTGTTGCCAAAACCCCATGTGGGAATTTTTGACTCTTTAGCCATAAATATTAGTGCAGACAGAAAGTTTAGTCAAAATGATATTTTTGGAGCACTTGAAGAATATAGAATGTCACTTTTAGCAGACAGTGAAAATATTTTGGCTTGGAATTCTCTAGGGGTTTGTCTTGCTGAGCTGGCTAGACATTCCGAGGCCAGGCAAGCTTTTGAAAGGGCTTATGCCTGCAAACAAGATGATATTTCAACTTGTTATAACTTAGGAAATTCCAATTTAACCTTGGGAGATAAAGATAGAGCCAAGGAATACTTTTTAACTTGTATTTTGCATGATAAAAAGCATCTCTATGCCAGAATACGCCTTGGAGAAATTGCAGAAAAAGAAGGTGATCTTACTGAGGCTTTGAAACAATATTCGATCGCTTTAGAAGATAATCCTGAAAATTCAATGCCTTATCGCTACCTAGCTAAAATGCACTTAAAGGATAATAATAATGATAAGGCTAGAGAATTACTGCAAATATCCTTGCAAAAAAATCCAGATGATGCAATTAGTTTACAAATATTAGCTGATATTTACTTGGATGCCAAGGAAGATGCTGAATTGGCAGAAGCCTTAATTAGACAAAGCCTTGCCCTAATGCCAAAAAGCAGAGCCGCCTTAGCAACACTAGCCAAAGCGCTAGAAATTCAAGGCAGAACAACAGAAGCTATGGAAGTAAGACGAAATAGCGTACGTTTATAATTTGTTTATTTATGAGGAAAATTATTGTACATAATTTGCTTTCTTGCTTATTGTTTATTTAAAATACAGTAAAAATGAAAGTAAGAATGGAACAACAGTTGTGAGGACTACTCCGGAAAAGACTGCTAAAATAGCATAGCGTTCGCCACAATATTTTGCAATGGCCGGCAAGGTGCAATCATTGGCAGTTGCCCCGCCGAGCATGACAGGGGCTAACTTTCCAAAAAATCTAATTAGAATTGGGGCTAAAATTAATGTGAATACTTCACGCAAAACATTTGATAACAGTGCAATTGATCCGAGGGCTGGATTAATTTCTTGAGAAATTAATGTGGTGGTTAAGCTATAATATCCAAGTCCTGCCGTAACAAGAAGTGATTCATAAATACTGATTTGAGGGAGTATGAAACTTGCTAAAACTCCAAATAATAAGCTTGACATTATAGTTAAAATTGGAATAAGCAGAACTTTTCCTTTAAGTTCTTGCAAAATACGAAAGGCTTTTAAATCAAAACCCACAAACATTCCGGCTAAAAATAAAAGTAAATATAATGTATATTCAGCAAGGTAATTTACAAAAACTCCATGGTTAATAATTTCATAATAACCAAATAAAATACCGCCAATAAAAAACAGCAAAACCAAAAAAGTGTCAGTTAGTATAATTAGATTTTCTTTTAATTGACTTTGCGTATTTTTACTTTTTTGTTCTAAATTTCTGGTTCTATTTTCTGTGAAGGAGTCTGGAAAAAAGCAAGATCCCATAAACCAAGCAGCCAACACTGATCCTGTGCAGGCAAAAAGGCTTAAAATAAGAGCTTGAAACCCTAGGTGTGTAAGTTGCTGCATAAGGTTTTTATCTAACCCAAGGCCAATTCCCATAAAAAACAATAAAATCCAAACAGAAAAGTTAAATAATTTACCACTAATTTTTTGTATCTTAGGATTATTTTTCCAAAAAATACCTGGGGGAATTCCAAGAAAAAGCATTAATATAGCAAAGTTAAGCAATTTGTTCTCCGTAAAACTTAAAACAAAATAAAGCCCTCTTATGAGGGCTTTATTTTACTTACAAATACCTTTTTTTATTACAAGTCTTTGCAAAAGATAGAAATTGTTTAAAAAACATAAACTAAAAAGGCGTTAAAATCAAATAAATCCAAATAATTAAATAAACTGAAACAAATTCTTTAATAACATATTATAGCAATGTCTTATAGTTGTTTAGATAAACGCCAGAGAAATAAAAATTTCTATACAGACTCTCTTGGGGCACGAGGTTTAGCCTCGTTAACTCTCAATGTTCTACCACCAAAGGAAGAATTGTCTAAAGCTTCAATTGCAGATGAAGCAGCATTATCATCCATTTCAACAAATCCAAATCCACGTGCACGACCTGTTTCACGATCGTTAATTAACTTTACAGATTGAACATCGCCAAATTCTGCAAAGAGGGCTTGTACTTGATCTTCAGTTGCAGACCAAGGTAAGTTTCCAATATAAATTGATTTTGCCATATGTAAACCTCACACACACATTTTTTTCACATCTATCATATAAGTAGACCAATTCTACTTCTTTGATGTCTTAGATTTCATCTTGCTCTTATTTTAAGAATAAGTCAATAACTATTTTAAACAAAAAATTTATTTTATCTTTATTATTTTAATCCTAGATGCGAATTTTTAAATAAAAATCTTATTTTCTAGATTTTTAGAAAAAAAAATATTACAATATAAAGACGAAATTATATGTCTAGGAATAAAAATGTCAAGAGAAAACTTTATTAAAATAATTTCTTATGAGCCCAAACTTGAACCGGCTTATTTTATAAGACGTTCTAAAAGATTTTTGGTGGAGTGCATAAGAAATCCTTTGCTGGAGAATGGTGAAACTTTTTGGGTACATACCAATAATACAGGTTCTATGCTTAGCTTAGTTTTTCAAGGTAATCCTGTATTAATTTCCAAATCTGAAAACTCTGCCAGAAAACTACCTTATAGTTTGGAAGCAATTTGTCCAAGAATGAATTTATGTCAAACTTCAACTTATGAAAATTTATTATGGACAGGGGTAAATACATCTTTGCCAAATAAATTTTTACAAGCATTGTTTAACTATCAGCTTGTTAATAATTTGAATTTATTGCCATTTGCTGTGGGTTATGACCAGATAAAAATGGAAGTTAAACATGGGGATAGTAGACTTGATGCAAAAATATCCTCAAGTTCAGGAATACTTCAAGATATTTGGGTGGAGTGTAAAAATGTTTCATTGGTAGAAGATGAAATGGCTGCTTTTCCAGATGCAGTTAGTGAAAGGGCCTTAAAACACTTAAATACATTGCAAAGTTTAGTTAGGGAAGGACAAAGGGCAGTCATGTTATATGTAGTGC
>CAYJHF010000081.1:0-9524 GCA_964369905.1 uncultured Mailhella sp.
TTTACTTGTGGCGTCCACAACGTGGCACTTGAAGGCAACGTGCCTTTCTGAAAAATACAAAAATTGTGTTTTTCAGCGTGAACTAATTAATGATATTCTAAATAGTTATAAACAATTTAAAAAACAACATAAAGTACTATTGTTTTTTATATGAAGCTGTATTATATTATCATAACAAATATTTGGTTCTTATAAACTTTTAAAAAGTTGTGCCGATGATTATTCTGCCAATTACAATATTTAGTTAGGAGTTCTAAGTGAGTATACAATCAAAAGCTGATCAACAAGGCTCCTCAATCTATGAACAAAATTCTATTCAAGCAGCCTTGGCCCAAGTTGAAAATGAAAAAGACTCTGTGGTTGTCCCCGTGGACTCTATAGTTGAATCAGCAGTTGAAAATAACCCTCAAGTAAATACAGAACTAATTAGAAAGGCTTATAGTTTCTCCTCCATAGCTCATGCTGGACAGCTTAGAATGTCAGGAGAGCCTTATTTTATGCATCCTAGTGCCGTGGCCAAAAGTCTGGCTGAAATGGGTTTTGATGAACACACCATCGCTGCAGGTTTATTGCATGACACAGTGGAAGACACATCAGCTTCAATTGAAGAGTTAGACACAGAATTTGGGGAACAAGTTGCCGACATTGTAGACGGGGTTACTAAGATTAGCTTGATGACTTTTGACACAAAGGAAGAAGCACAAGCGGAAAATATTAGAAAAATGATTTTAGCCATGTCCCACGACATAAGAGTTCCCATTGTAAAGCTTGCTGATCGCAGGCACAATATGCGAACTTTGGATTTTCAAAAACCTCACAAACAAATCTCAATCTCCCAAGAAACCATGGATATTTATGCCCCTTTGGCTAACCGCCTTGGTTTACACAGGCTCAAGCAAGATTTAGAAGATTTAAGTTTTCGCTATTTACATCCCGACCGCTACCAAGAAATTGTTTCTTGGCTTGATGAAAACCAAGTAATTGAAAGACAAATTATTGGAAAGGTTATTCATAAAATTGAAGAGGTAATGGGTGAAAACAATATTGAAGGGCGTGTATTTGGAAGAATAAAACAAGTTTATAGCATTTATAATAAAATGAAGGCTCAAGGAACTAGCCTTGACGAAATGCACGACATAATAGCCTTTAGGGTAATTGTGAGTGAACTTAGGGATTGTTATGCCGTGCTAGGTTTGGTTCACGCTTTATGGCGCCCCATAACCGGACGTTTTAAAGATTATATTTCTTTACCCAAGGCCAATGGTTACCAAAGTTTACACAGTACAGTGATTGGACCTGAGGGTGAAAGAATTGAAATTCAAATCAGAACAGAAGAGATGAACCAGTTTGCAGAGCATGGTGTTGCTTCTCACTGGTTATATAAGGAAAAAAATCGTTCTTTAAAAATGAATGATATGCCACAATTACAGTGGATTAGGGATATTCTGGATAGACAAAGGGACGAATCTGATTCAGGTGAATTTATGCAGTCCCTTCGCCTTGAACTCTTCCACAATGAAATTTATGTTTTTACACCTCAAGGAGCAGTGAAACAATTGCCTGAAGGTGCAACTCCCATCGATTTTGCCTATTCAATTCACACTGATATTGGAGCACATTGTGTTGGGGCAAAGGTAAATGGTAAGTTAGTTCCTCTTGCCACCCAACTAAAAAGCGGTGACACTATTGAGATTTTTACTGATAAAAACCGTCACCCAAGTAGAGATTGGCTAAAAATTGTCAAATCAGCCAGAGCCAGAAGCAGAATACAAAGTTATTTGCGTACAGAAGAGCGAATGTCCGCCATTGCCCTTGGTAAGGATATGCTTGAAAAAGAAGGGCGACGCATGGGCTATAATATTATTAAGGCCTCAAAAGATGGAACTTTAGCCAGTATTATTTCCGAGTTTGCTGCCTCCAATATTGATGATTTATTTGCTAATGTTGGTTATGCTAAATATACTCCAAAAAAAGTGTTACAAAGATTTGCCTCCATTATTGATCCCAAGGCTGAACAGGAACAAGAAGAACCACAAAGCACAGAATCAGCAGGAAGTAAGAAAGATCAAAAACCTAAGGCAGATGGTATTGTGGTGCAAGGTGTAGGTGATACTCTCACCCACTTAGCCAAATGTTGTAAACCTGTCCCCGGAGATCCTATTATAGGCTTTATTAGCCGTGGGCGAGGTATAATTGTACACATGGTGGATTGCCCTCAACTAGCAGAGTTAGAGCCGGAACGCTTTATTTCTACAACTTGGAATTCAGGCGAAGAACCTCACCTCTTCCCTGCCTCTATAAGAGTTATTGGTCCTAATGAAATTGGATTTTTAGCTCAAGTTGTCACCTTACTTAGTGAAGCAAAAATTAATATTACAACTCTGACCACTGTAAGTTTTATTGATGGGCGTTCAGAAATTAATTTTACCATTGATGTTATTGATGCTGTACAGCTTTATCAAATTATTGACAGAATAAGAAAATTACCCATGGTACAAGAAGTTACAAGAAGTGTAGGAGAATAAATTTTTTAAATTTGTTTTATTGACAAAATTATGGATTAAATGTTATTAACTTTTCATTGAGTTAAGATGATTTTATTATTTATTCAATATATGGATTATATATGGAGGCCAATATGAATTACAGCGATAACACAACGAATTCCATGGAAAAAACTACGTTAAAACTAAATAATGGATCATTATTTGAATTTAATGGCAGGCTTTTTTCTGAAGCCTCTTGGTATGATGAAGATGAGGCCTCCCTAACCATTCAAAAACTTTATTTAACCGAAAATCATGAGCAAGTTTACTCAATTGTTTCAGGCCATGAAGATAAAAGAGAGCGTAGGGTTTACCGCATTGCAACCCATGGAAATTTATGCACAGTTAACAATGGTTCAACTGAAATGACAATGCCATTTGATATGCTAATGTTTGCAGTGCGTTCTTTATGTAGGTTAAATGATGAAGCAACTCCAAGCCTTGAAACTGTTGAAGAAACCTTAAGAGCTGCCAACTGTTAATTATAACCACAACTAAGTTATATATGGGATTTTCCCACAATAAAAATTAAAATTATTTACAGAGGTGGTTCGCAAGAATCACCTTTTTTATAAGGAAAAAATATGATTAATAATCATTTTACATTAATAAAAGAAGAAAAGCTTAGCGAAGTAAATGGTATTGTTAAGCTATATGAACACAATAAAACAAAAGCTCAAGTATTAAGTATTTGTAATGATGATGAAAACAAAAGCTTTGGTGTAACCTTTAGAACTCCTCCTAAAAACTCCACCGGAGTTGCTCACATACTAGAACACTCTGTTTTATGTGGTTCTGAAAAATATCCGGTAAAAGAACCTTTTGTGGAACTTTTAAAAAGCTCACTACAGACATTTTTAAATGCCATGACTTTTCCTGATAAGACCACCTATCCTGTGGCCAGTGCAAATTTACAAGATTTTTATAATTTAATTGATGTTTATTTGGACGCAGTCTTTTTCCCACGCATCACCGAAAACACTTTATCTCAAGAGGGTTGGCATATTCATGCTGATGATTTGGATATTTCCACTTGGCATTATAAAGGCGTTGTATTTAATGAAATGAAAGGAGTTTATTCTTCTCCCGATTCTGTTTTAGCTGAACAAACTCAACAAGCTGTTTTTCCTGATAATTTATATAATTTAGATTCAGGTGGTAACCCTGAAGAAATTTTAGATTTAAACTTTGAAGAGTTTAAAGACTTTCATACTCGTTATTATCATCCAAGTAATGCAAGATTTTTCTTTTGGGGAGATGATCCGGAAGAACAAAGATTTGAAATTTTAGCTGAACTACTCAATAAATTTGATTTCTTAGAATTAAATTCCAATGTGGATTTACAAAAAAAACTTGAACAACCAAGAAAAATTGAAAGCACTTATGCTTTTAGTAATGATGAAGAAAGTTCTAACACAAAAAATTCCCATGTTACAGTGAGTTGGCTACTTTGTGAAAGTAATAAAACAGAAGAGTTAATGCTCCTTGAAATGCTTGAGCACATCTTAATTGGGCTTGCAGGCTCTCCCTTACGTAAGGCATTAATTGATTCCGGACTTGGTGAAGATATTACAGGAGTTGGCCTTGAAACAGATTTACGTCAAGCCTATTTTTCCATAGGTTTACGTTCCATTGCCCCAAATGATGCAGATAAGGTTGAACTTTTAATTATGGAAAGCTTGGCAGAGATTGTTGAAAATGGGATTGCTAAAAAAGTTATTACAAGTGCTATTTCAAGTTTAGAGTTTTCCTTGCGTGAAAACAATACAGGTAATTTTCCTCGTGGATTGTCGGCCATGATTCAATGCTTGACCACTTGGCTCTACGGTGAAGATCCATTTTTACCTTTAGCTTGGGAAAAACCTTTAGCTCAGATTAAAAAACGTTTGGCAAGTGGTGAAAAGGTTTTTGAAAATCTAATTAAAGACTTTTTACTTAACAATCAACACAGAGTTTGCTTAGTTATTCACCCTGATGAAAATTTAACAGCTTTGCGCGAAGAAAAAGAAAAAAACAGATTATATAATGAAGTAAAAGAATTATCTACAGCAGAGAAACAAAATATATTGAACATTTCCAGGGAGCTGGAAGAAGCCCAAGAAAGAGAAGATAGCCCCGAGGCTTTAGCCACCATACCAACTTTGACTTTAAAAGATATTCCAAAGGAAGGCAAAACAAATCCCATTGCCATAATTTCAAAGCAAGATCCACTTATTTTGCATCACGAAGTTGATAGCACAGGAGTTTTATATCTTAGACTACTCTTCCCAATTGATTGTCTTGACAGCAAAGAGCTATCACTACTTTCGCTGTATTGTAGAGCACTCACAGAAATGGGAACTCAACACCGTGATTTTATTGATTTAGGACTTGAAATTTCAGCCAATACAGGTGGAATTGACTTTAATAGCACTTTACACAAATTAATACAGATGAACCCTTACTGTATTTAAAAGTTTATGCCAAAGCCACAGAAGAAAAAATTCCTACTCTGGCTGAACTTTTAGCTGAAATTATTAAATTTCCAAATTTTGATAATCAAGAACGTTTTAAACAAATGGTTTGGGAAGAAAAAGCTCGCTATGAACAAAGCATTATTCCGGCAGGACATAATGTATTAATTTCTTATCTTTCCGGAATGTTTAGTAAGTCAAGTAAGCTAAATGAATCAATGGGTGGTCTTCCCTATTGGAATTATATACGTGATTTAACACAAAATATAGAAAACTCATTTGAACAAATAAAGCTAAAACTTGAAGAAATTCATAAAAAAATTATGTGCTCCAACAATGTAATTTTGAGTACAACAGGAAGTGCAAATCTTTTAGGTAAAACAAAATATTTTGAAGAACTTGTTCAATCCTTACCTAGGGTCAATACCGAAAAAATAGTTCATAATTTACAAATAAGTCCAAAATCAACAGGTTTAATTGTTCCAGCTCAAGTAAATTATGTGGGGCTTGGTGGAAACCTTAAACAGTGTAACTATGAGTTTCATGGCTCAGCCTTAGTAATTTCTCGTTTTCTAAGAATGGGTTATTTATGGGATAGAATTAGGGTACAAGGTGGAGCTTATGGTTGCTTTACTCGCTATTCCAGAAGCAGTGGAAACTTTCTTTTCGCTTCCTATCGTGATCCTAATGTGGAAAGAAGCCTCGAAATTTATTCCAAGGCAGCAGAATACTTAGGAAACATTACTTTGAGCTCTGAAGATTTAACCAAATCCATTATTGGAGCCATGGGCGATATTGACACATATAAGTTGCCATCTGCCAAAGGCAATGCTGCCCTGTGGGAATATTTAACCGAGTATACCCCTGAGCTTAAGGCCAAAACAAGAGAAGAGGTTTTACAAACAAAACTATCGCACTTCCACGATTTTGCTCCTTATTTACAAAAAGTGATCAATAATTCAGCTTCTGTGGCCCTTGGAGGTCAAGCAGTACAAGATTATGCTCAAAAACAAGATTGGGAAATTATTAAGGTAATTTAATTCACGCTGAAAAACACAATTTTTGTGTTTTTCAGAAAGGCACACTGGCTTCGAGTTCCACGATGTGGACGCCTGAAGTGAATTCAGGCTAACTCTGTGCCGTGCAAAACTTTTGTTTGCACAAAAGTTTTGGTTAGCCGATGCTTCAAAATCATTTTTTGAAGTCAAAATCTGCAAAAAAATTGCATATCCCATGCTTATTTCTTGCAAATTTTATAGTATTATTTGGTAAGAATATTCTTTGCGAACAGATAGTTATTACTATTTTCAGCATCGACTAATTTAATCAGATAAAACAAATAAATGATAAATAAAAAATAATTTACTTTTTATTTGTTTTTATGTAAACTCTTTTTATAAAAAGAAAAAGTATAAAATACGAAATATACATTAACTATATAACTATCTGAGATAAAAGCAAATATTTTCTAATAACACATATAGGTGTAAAAATGGCTAAAAAAGAAAAAAATGAAGAAGAAGCAATTAAGCCTAAAAAAAGTAAATTAAAAATTATTATTATATTAATAATTGTTCTTTTGCTTATTGTTGGTGGTGCAGCAGGCTTTTGGTGGTTTCAACTTCGCACTCCTGAAGACCCTGTGATGACTACAACCACAAACACAGAGCAAACTGAAAGCACTGAACAAACATCAGAACAAGAGAGTGCAGAAAACCAAGAAATGCAGGACGGTGAAGCTGAAGCAACACAGCAAGGGCCACAAACTGTTATAAATTTAGTGAATATACCAACCGTTACTGTAAATCTAGCGGATACAGACCCCATTAGATATTTAAAGCTTGGAATGGATATAGAACTTACCACCAGTGAAGCTGCTAATAAAGTTAAAAGCCAACTGGCTAAGGTGCGTGATGCAATAATCATAGCCTTATCAAGTAAAACTTATGATGAATTGGCAACAACCACAGGTAAGGTAAACGTTAAAAATGAAATTTCCACTAGGTTAAATCAAATAATAGGTGCTCCAAGGGTAGTACAGATTTATTTTACAGAATTTGTAATTCAATAAATTATAAAAATAAGGATCAAATCATGAGCCAAAACGATGAAGAAATGAGTGATGACGAAAGATTGGCTGCTGAATGGGCGGCTAGTTTAGAGCAAGATTTAGATGCTGAAGAAGATAGTTTCGACAGTCTGATTGGTGCAGAAAACGCTGATAGTTCTTCCGATGGTGACTCCGAACAAGATGGCCTAGCAGCTGAATGGGCAGCAGCTTTGGCCGATGATGAGCAAAAGGCTGTTAATGCGTCAAGGCAAAGAGTTACCGATGTTTCCATACCTGAACTCAAAGATTTTACTGAAGCCTCAAAAAGATCAGGGCAAGATGGTCAGAAAAGAGAACTTGATTTTATTCTTGATATTCCTCTTGATGTTTCAGCCGAACTTGGAAGAACTCGTTTACTAATCAAAGATTTGCTCCAACTTGGCCAAGGTTCTGTTGTGGAGTTGAATAAACTTGCCGGAGAGCCTCTGGAAGTCTTTGTAAATGGTAAATTAGTTGCTAGGGGCGAGGCTGTTGTGGTAAACGAAAAATTTGGGGTAAGATTAACAGATATTATCAGCCCCATTGAAAGAATTACACAAATTAGCTAATAATTATATTAAAACATTGAGCTTGAATTTATCAATTATAACATTTTTTATCGGTAACATTGTGAATAAAAACAAAAAATTTGCTTTTTTTCTTTCTACTTTGCTTATTTTTTTAGCTACTATTTGTCTATTTACTAGCAATACCTATGCTAATACTTGGCAAACTAAATTGCTTGCTGAAAATACACAAACTCTAAGTGATGAACAAACAATTGAGCAAGATAAGCAAAGTTTAGACAATGATTTTAGCAATAAGCAAAAGAAATTGATGGCTGAAAGTCAAAGCACAAGCTTTGGGTGGAGTAATTATTTTCAAGCTATAGGCATCATGCTGTTTTTATTGCTCATGTTATGGTATGTACTAAGGTTGGTTCGTAAATTTGGTAATGGTCGTTTTTTGCCAAGTCAAAAATTATTACCCAAGGACACAATGTACCTAGAAGCTCAATTGCCTTTTGGACCCAATAGATTTATTGCTATAGTAAAAGTTCTTGATGAACGCCTCTTGCTGGCAATTACAGAAAATAATATAAGCTTGATTAAAGAATTGAGTGAAGATAATAAAGAAATGGTTGAAAATAATGAAGAAGATTATGCCAAAATTTTTGAAGAGCAATTGCAAAAACCGGAATAAGTTAAGACTTTTTCTATTAGTTTGCTTAATTGCAATTATATCAGCTATTCCTTATGATATTTTTGCAGCTCCTTCTTTTACCATGACTTTATCAGGAGGCGAAGTTGAACCCTCTGATGTTTCATTAAGCCTTGAAATTTTATTTCTTTTCACTATATTAACGCTAGCTCCGGCCATTGCCATGACAGTAACCAGTTTTACTCGCATTATTATTGTATTCCATTTCTTACGTCAAGCCATGGGTATTCAACAAATACCTCCAACTCAGGTTTTAGCTAGCTTAGCCATTTTTATGAGTGTAGTTATAATGTACCCTGTGGGAGAAAATATTAATCAAAACGCCATTCAACCATATATTCAAGAGAGAATTGGCTTTGATGAAGCTCTTGAAAGGGCACAAATACCATTACGGGACTTTATGTTCAAACACACCAGAGAAAAAGACCTTGCTCTTTTTTACTCCATTGCTCAAATGGAAGCACCAGAAAATAAAAATGAAGTTCCAACAATTATGTTGGCTGCAGCCTTTGTAATTAGTGAATTTAAAACAGCTTTTAGTATTGGTTTTTTAATCTATATTCCTTTTTTAATTGTGGATATGGTGGTTTCAAGTATTTTATTGGCCATGGGTATGATGATGCTACCCCCCATGATGGTTTCTATGCCATTTAAATTATTGCTCTTTGTAATTGTCGATGGTTGGAATTTATTAATTGGTTCACTTGTGAACAGCTTTTTATTCTGACGAAATAAGTTATAATATGAATTCTGCATAATTATTTATTTGCAAAGTTCTTTATAAAAAAATGAGAATTTAATGTGTAGAGTTTTTATAAGGAGTTAATATGAGTCCTGAATTTATCATTGGGTTTATGCGTAGCGCCATAGAACTTACTTTGTCTATTTCCTTACCAATTTTGCTGGTTGGACTGGCTGTTGGAGCTTTTGTAAGCATTATTCAAGCAGCAACACAAATTCAAGAAATGACTTTAACATTTATTCCAAAACTTATTTCCATTTTTACTGTACTACTCTTTACTTTCCCTTGGATTTTGGAACAACTATCAACATTTACAACAGAATTGCTAATAAATCTACCAAACTATATAAGATAGTCAAAAGCAAAAAAGTAATAAATTGACTAAAATTTTCAACAAAAAAATAAAATATTCAGGATTAAATAAATGGCATTGGTAATGGGAACAGCCGGTCACATTGATCACGGCAAAACTT
>CAYJHF010000081.1:9534-11042 GCA_964369905.1 uncultured Mailhella sp.
TCAAAGCCCTTACAGGCATTAATTGTGATAGATTGGCTGAGGAGAAAAAAAGAGGTATAACCATTGAACTTGGCTTTGCACATCTTGACTTAGAGAAGCCAGATGGAAGTACTGAACGTCTTGGAATTGTTGATGTTCCGGGCCACGAAAAGTTTGTGCGCAATATGGTAGCAGGGGCAAGTGGCATAGATTTTGTTATGCTTGTGATTTCAGCTGATGAAGGAGTTATGCCCCAAACCAGAGAACATCTTGAAATTTGCTCCATTTTACAAATTACCAGTGGTATAATAGTGCTCACAAAAATAGACTTAGTGGACGAAGAATTACTAGCCTTAGCCATGGAAGATGTTAAAAGCTTTGTCAAAGACTCTTTTTTAGAAAATGCACCAATTTTTCCAATTTCTTCCCACACAGGACAAGGACTTCCAGAGCTTAAACAAGGTATTTTAGAACAAACTAAAAACATTAATGAAAAAAACTCCACAGATTTATTTCGCCTTCCCATTGACAGAATTTTTTCATTAAAAGGCCATGGAACAACAATCACAGGAACTTTAATCTCGGGTAAGGCAAAGCTTGGCGATGAAATAGAAATTTTCCCACAAGGATTAAAATCAAAAATTCGCTCCATACAAAACCATGGTCAAAGTGTTGAGGTGGCTGAATCTGGACATAGAATTTCCTTAAACCTTGCCGGAATTGAAGTTTCAGATTTATCTCGGGGAAATGTAATTGCCCACCCAAGTTCTTTATTTACAGCAAAAAAATGGATTGTGGCTTTGCAATGCTTAAAATCTTCACCTAAACCATTAAAGCATCGCAAAGAAGTACACTTTCACCATGGAACCAAAGAAGTTTTGGCACGCCTATATTTTTACTCCAATGAAAATGGACAAGTTGAAATTTTAAACCCGGGTGAAACAACCCTTTGTGAAGTGCACTTTTCTGAACCACTTTGCGGAATTTTTGCCGATAAATGTATTATTCGTTCATTTTCACCACTACAAACCATTGGTGGTGCAAATATACTAATTCCTTTGGACGATTTTCCAAAACGAAGACAAATCAAACCTGATTGGCAAAATAAACTTTTAGAACTACCAGCATCTTTTGCAGAAAATAATTTGGAAGAAGCCGTTTTCACTCAAATATATTTTGGCCACCCCTATGGTATTGAGTTTAGTAAATTATTAATTTTAACAAATTTAGCTGAAAAAAAATTAGATAAAATTTTGCAAAACCTCACTGCCAAACAAAGAATTTTTATCTATGACAAGGAAAAAAGAAGAATAATAGCAGATGAATATATTGAAAAGCTAAGCCAAGAATTTTTAGTACAAATAGAAAAATTCCATAAAAATGAGCCATTAAAAGAATTTATGCCCAAGGCTGTACTTTTTTCAAACCAAAAGGAATTAAAACTGGCCCACTTTATTTTAGAAAAGCTGATTAAGCAAGGGCAACTTGTGACTGACAACTTAGGAGTAAGATTAGAAAATCATAGCATT
>CAYJHF010000082.1:0-10850 GCA_964369905.1 uncultured Mailhella sp.
TTTGGTAAAAATATTCTTTGCTAACAAATAGTTATAATTATTTCAGCATCAACTAATTACTTTTTATAATACTGTAAAATTAACCCTAGTTTTTGTTTTGGCATTATTATTGCTAATTCTATTTAACAGTTTTTTTGTGCAAACAAAGTTTGCACAAATTTAGATTTAATCAGCCTATGCTGAAAAATGAGATAATATGTTGTTCAGATAGCAATTTTAGTTAAAATTATTACCTGAATACAACGGCAGGCAAGCACTGCGTAAACATTAGTTCAAACCTAAAAATATTAACCATTAAATCTAAATAGGGTGATTTATGTCAGGTATAAATCCAAATATTCCAAGTACTCCACCTACAGGCTCTCCATTCTCCCAAAATGTTGATGGGCCAAATGCTGATGAACAAAAAGTTCAAAGTCCCATACAAGAGCCTGCTACCCGAAAAGACGAGCCGGCAATTAAAGAGGTGCAGGATAAACCACCAAGCACCCAAATGCAAGCCACAAGTCAAAGAGTCAGTCGCCTAGCTCAAACCGTTGCAAGTTTTTCTGATGGTGCGCTCAAAAGTCTTGATGTGGATAAACTTGAACCCAAATTCGGTGTTTTTTCCGGTCAGCAAAATCTATTAAATTTTGATGCTTTACTTACTCGCTATCGTCAGGCTGACAATGTGATGGCTTCCCTTCAACAACTAAGTGCAGCAGATTTTAAAAATGCAGCTCAAGATCCGGACTCTATGGCAGCCAAAATGATTAACAAAGCCACTAATGAGCAAGAAGAGCTCAAGGACAAATTGATAAAGTTTGCCAACGCAACCGGTAAGGATTTGAGCCAAGAAATTGCTCTTTGCGATAAGAAAATAGTGGAATTAAAGGATTTTATTTCAAGTATTGGCCAGCTTTCAGAGGCAGAACTGTCAGTCCTAGATCAAAAACTTAGTCTTGGCAAATCATTGAGCAGTTTAAACAATCAAACCTCATTTCTTTCAAGTCCAAACCTTGTTGAAAATCAAAACAAATTACAAGGGCAACTTGACGGTTTACTCAAAAACTTAAGTGATGTTACAGCCCAAAAAGACACTATGAAGCCTGAAGAATTTGAGGCACAAATAAAAATTTTACTGGATAAAATAAAGCAGTGTAAAGCCGATCTTGCAGAACTTGGCAAACAACTTGAAGCTAAAGCAGTCAGTCAAGACAAGCCTAAAACACAAGGAAGCACGGAAGATTTAGAAGCTAAAATTTTAGACTTTACCACAAAGCTGGCCACCCTTGAAAGTGACAAAGCCAACATGAGTGAAGAGGATTATCAAGCAAAAGTTACAGAACTAAAACAAGCTATCGCAGATAGTAGAGCAAGCCTTGAAGAGCTTAAACAAGAACTTGACACATTGGAAGCAACAAAAAACACAGAAGAAAAACCTGAAGTGAAAGCAGGTGAAGTCAGTCAAGATCAAAGCCAAGTCGATAAACTAGATGCTTCGCAGGAAGAAATAACTACAGGCATAGACAATACAGATGATGAAGTAGAAACTGAACCTCTTGACGAAACACCACTTGAGGCAACAAAAAATACAGAAGGAAAGCCTGAAGTAAAAGCTGATGAAGTAAAAACTTCTGCTCAAAAACTTGATTTTAGCACTGCTCCAAAAATTGAACTTAGCAAAGAGTCTTTAGAAAGTGTTAAAGCTTATTTGGATTTGATGGAGGAGAAGTTAAATGGCTTATTGAATGTTGATCCTCACAAGGCAATCAAACAGTCAAGTCAAGCTCTTATAGTCAATTATAGGTTTCCGGAACAAACAGAACAAGCAGATTTATCTGCTATTTTAGGCAAGGCTGATATTAAAACAGAGTTTATTGATAAAGCCATTGCCTTAAAATCAGCCTTGACAGAATCTCCACTTATTCCTGATAAACTAAAAACTGCAATGACAGACTTTCAAACTCAATTTAGGGCCGATGCTGATAAATTGGAGAAATTGAATTTGGCTTGCTTAGCTGTGGACTTAGGAGAAACAGAAGAAGAAATACAAGAACTTTTAACCAAAACTCTTGGGCAAGAGGGAACTGATTCCTTAGGTGAAGACTTTATAAAATCTTTGATGGATTTAAAACTAAATAGTACAGAACAGTCTTTAAACCTACTAAGCAGTATTACTGATATTTCTTCCGACAATGTGCAGACAGAAATAAAACAAGCTCTAAGCATGATTGAAACAGAAAGTACTCGTTTTTATGCCACAGGAGAATATATTCATACCGCACTGCACAGCCCCATTGAGGTGGGAACATTAATTGAAGCAAAAATCAGAGGCATTTCCCCCGAAGAATTGAGCCCAATTACCATTGATGCAAACTTACAGGGCGAACCGCAAGTTATGAATGAAGGGCGGATTGACGAAGTAAAAGTTTGCCAATATAAAACAGGTGATGGGCAAGAACTAAGCTTTAATTTTAGAAGTGAAACAACAGCCTTGCAACTTTCAAGCTCCAAACCAACAAGTTTTGATGGCTATGCCGGAGGAATTTTTCCAAACTCTACAATAATTGCCACCAATAATGTTGCCAAATTACTTGGCAGTGAAAGCGCCATGCAAAAAATGGAAATTGGTTCATTACAAGGGCAATTTGGAACATTTACGCAAATTCCCACGGGGCAAAATCCAAGCGATGCTGAACCAACCCTACTTGAGCTTACAAATTCATTTAGTCAAAGTCAGAAAACGGCTCTTGGTTTAAGTTTACTGCAAGAATTAGGCAAGCTTGAATGGACTGATCTTCTAACCGGACAAACTGACAGGCATAGTAATAGTTACAGTATTGATGTTAATCAAGATTCAGGTGAGGTGAGAATTTCAGCTAATTTAGGTTCTAACTTTAGTGATTTTCTCCATGGCACGGACACTGTAGTTTTAAAAGGATCTGAAGATCAAACTCTTGATTTGAGGCAAAGTGGTTTTGATGTAAGCACTATTACGGACAAATTGCCCATAAGTCACCTAGCAAAACCCACATATATTACTACAGAAATGTATGATAAGCTAATGGCAATAAGCCCAGAAAGTTATGCAGAAATGCTTAAAGGAAAACTGGAAGACAAGGCCATTGATGCTGCAGTGCAAAGATTAGAAAATGCTCAGGCCCATGCTGAACTTTTAAAACAGGGCGGGTTATGTTTTGATCAAGGCGAACTTGGAAAGCCTGAAACCTTTGCTAAAATACAACAAGGACTTGAGGGAATAACTTCAAACTCCTTACAACAAAGTTTGCTGGAGAGAGATTTTAGCTCCCTAACAGCACAAATTTTCACAGCTAATAAATAGTCAATGCTGAAAAACATGATAAGAAATTGTTTCTAAAGAAAATTTTAAATGTAAAAAATTTTTATTGACAAGGAAATGATTTCAAGTTAAAAGTTGTTTTCGTTGGCTTGCTAAGAGCTAAGCATTGCGGAACGGTAGTTAAGTCGGTTATAACGCCGGCCTGTCACGTCGGAGGCCGAGGGTTCAAGTCCCTTCCGTTCCGCCACTTGCATAAACAAGGGGTAATTCCCACCATATATATTTTGATAAACCCTTGTGGTTTATTGCGGAACGGTAGTTAAGTCGGTTATAACGCCGGCCTGTCACGTCGGAGGCCGAGGGTTCAAGTCCCTTCCGTTCCGCCATTTTTGCCCTGTTTATCAGGGCTTTTTTTTTGAATAAGGATTTGAAATGAAAAAGCCAATTTTATATTATGACATTTTTTTTATTGCTTTATTCTGCATAATATTTCTCAGCCTGCTTTTGTCAAATACACTTATGACTGCCTACGCCGATTTTTCCTCAAACCACCCTTTTTTATCCGGCTTCATTAAGTTTGCTTTATTGGCTACTTTTGGAGAAAGCTTAGCCCAGCGTATTGCCAAAAAAAACTATAATCCGGAAAATTACGGCCTCTTGCCCAAAGCAATTTTATGGGGAATTTTAGGGATTTTTATTAGCATTGCCTTCATAATGTTTGCCAGTGGCACACCCCTTGTTTTGAACAAGCTTGGCTTTGAAATCTCGGCAAGTATTTTGGCTGAGGGTTTTACTTGGCAAAAGCTTTTAACATCTTTTAGCATAAGCTTTTTTATAAATACTCTCTTTGCTCCTTTACTTATGCTTACGCATAGCCTCACAGATGCTTATGTGGCCGAGCATAAAGGTTCAATTAAATGTTTTTTACATTTCCCTAACTTTCCAAATTATTTGAAAAATATGGATTGGGATAATTTTTGGAAGTTTGCCATTGTGCGCAACATTACATTTTTCTGGATTCCAATGCACACCATCACATTTTTATTGCCAGAAGCTTTTAGACTTTTATTTGCTGCCATTTTAGGAGCTTGTCTTGGCCTTATTTTAACATTTATTAAGATGAAAGCTAAAAAATGATTATTGGAATAGGAACTGATATTGTAGAAATTGCAAGAATTTCTCATACTTTGGAAAGATTTGATCAGCAGTTTATTGCGAGAATTTTAACTAAGGCTGAACAAGAACAAATACCAAGCTTTGAGATAAAAACTTTAGCCCCTTGGCTGGCAGCACGCTTTGCGGTTAAAGAGGCCTGTGCCAAAGCTCTGAAAACAGGCTTTACCAAGGGTATTTCGTTTCAACATATTGAAGTATTGAGAGAAAAAAACAGTGCACCAACTCTTTTTTTGCATAGCAAAGCCTTAGAAGAAGCAAATTTTCTTGGAGTAAATAATTATCACCTCTCCTATAGCCATGAAAGATTATTTGCCATTGCTTATGTGGTGCTAGAAAAATAAATATATTAAGGAAGAGACAATGACATTTAAAGAGCCTGTTATATATGTATGCCTACAACCAAGGGAAGAACATATTGAAGTACCAAGAAAAAAAGCAAAAAATGTAGCCAGATTACTAATTTATCTTGGAATTAAACCCTATACAGCCTTAGTGGCCAGAGATAATGTGCCACTAACCCCTGATGTACCGCTCTACCCAGATCAGCATATTCTTGTGCGTAAGGTTATGTCATCAGGTTAATAAGGAAATTTTATGCGCTATGCCATAATAAATTTTACCAGACTGGGAGATCTTTTACAAAGCCAAACCACAATTGGTGCATTAAAGGATCAAGGACACACAGTTTCTTTAATTTGTCTTCCACAGTTTTCTGCCGCCACGGACTTTATTGCTGAACTTGATGAGGTAAGTATTTTTCCCGGAGCTGAAATTTTAAAAAATATCCATACTAACTGGATTGAAGCTTATGCAACAATTAATAACTGGATTGATGGCTATCAAGAAAAATCTCCTTATGACTGTGTTTTAAACCTCACTCCAAGTATGGCTTGCCGAGTTTTTGCCAGTTTGCTTAGCCAAAAAGCAAATGTTCCAATCCACGGTTTTGGTCTTGACAAATTAGGCTTTAACTATAATAGCAGTCCTTGGACTACCTATGTTCAAGCTGTAAGTACTCAAAGAAATTGTAGCCCTTACAATCTTATTGATGCTTTTCGCTCCATGCTTAGTTTACCGCCAAAACCTTATAAGCTAAGCTTGCCCCCCATTACAAACTCCCCACTCAAAGAAGAACTTAACAAAAATTCATTAGCAATAAATAGTGAACTTATTGGGTTTCAACTTGGAGCCAGTGATGCTATTAGGCAATGGAGTTTAGAAAATTTTGTTGAACTTGGTGAACTTATTTGGAATGAAAAAAAATTAATTCCTGTTCTATTGGGAACTCAATCAGAACAAAAACTAGCCGATGAATTTAGTTCATTGGCGAAAGAAAGGAATTTTCCTTTTATAAATCTTTGTGGCAAAACATCATTGCCTGAACTTGGAGATGCTTTAGCAAAGCTAAAAGCCTTAGTAAGTAATGACACAGGAACGCTACACCTTGCCTGTGGACTCAATATTCCGGTACTTGGTATATATCTTGCCACAGCACAGGTCTGGGATACAGGGCCATATAACCAAGGAAATCTTTGCTTGGAGCCAAAGCTTGATTGTCACCCCTGTGACTTCAAAGCCGTTTGCCCTCACAATTATCGTTGCCATAGCTTTATTTCAGCTCAAACAGTATACAAGTGTTTAAACTATTTAGTTCAAGACTTTCCGGCCCACCAAAACATTAGCCTCAATTATAATTTGCAAGAGGTCAGAGTTTGGGAAAGCTATTTTGATGAGGACGGCTTTATTAATTATCGTAGTTTATCCGGTGAACAAAATGAAAGAGTTTTTTGGCTACTCTGTCAAAGAGTTCTTTATAAAAACCTGATCTTAAGTCTGGAAAAAAAAGATAATCGAGTACAACTTACATTTGAAATGCTTGATAGCCCCGAGTTAAAAATATTTATCAATAGAATTACTGAATTTATAAATAGATTAATTTCTCTACTGCTTTTAGCCAAAGAGCAGGCCAATATGTTAAACTTGCGCCCAAGCCAAAAAGCGCAAGAATTATTGTTGGCTACCATGCAAAGAATTGAGCTCTACCTCAAGCAAGAATCCAACTTTAAAGCTTTTTTATTGCTCTGGAAAAATTTCCTGCAAGAAAATAGCTCCAACCTAAATCAAACATTTGAATTTTTGGAAATTGTGCAAACAGAACTGGAAAATTTCTTAAAAATACTAAAACAATATCAATAGTTATATAAAATGAAGAAGTTTGTGTTTTTCGTTTAGTGCTGGCCTGTTGCTACAGTCAAGATAGTAATTTCAACTGAAATTACTGCAAAAAGCAGGAACAATAAGTTATAAACAGGCTTCAAAAAATTTAAAATAAAAAATTCAACTTGCTTATTTTTAAGAAATTATATAAATTCTTTCTTCCATTTTTGATAAATTTTTAATTTTTTCGAGATGCTTTGCCTAAAAATTAATTTTGCAGAGCTATCACCTTATGAGGAATTTTTATGACAGCATTTTCATTATTATTGGTTTTTGCGTGTGCAGGAGTTGCACTTTATTACGCATTTAAAACTTCAAAAACCATATTGGCTGCCGGCACAGGCAACGAAGAAATGCAAAGCATTGCAAGTGCTATTCAAGAGGGTGCTAAAGCATATTTAGACCGTCAATACCGCACCATTGCTTATGTTGGTATTGCTATTGCAATTATTCTTTTGTTTAGCATTTCATTCTTGGTGGCTTTTGGCTTTGTAATCGGAGCCATTCTTTCCGCTGTGGCAGGATATATTGGCATGAATGTTTCAGTTCGTGCTAATGTTAGAACTACCGAAGCTGCAAGAGAAGGAATTACCCCTGCTTTGAATATTGCTTTTCAATCAGGAGCCATTACAGGACTTTTAGTTGTTGGACTAGGACTTTTGGGTGTTTCATTCTACTATGCTTTGCTCACTATTTTCAATGTCCACACTGAAGAACTAATGCAAGCATTAATTGCTCTTTCTTTTGGTGCATCACTTATTTCTATTTTTGCTCGTCTTGGCGGTGGTATTTTCACCAAGGGTGCTGACGTTGGAGCTGACTTAGTTGGTAAGGTTGAAGCCGGAATTCCTGAAGATGATCCACGCAACCCTGCTGTTATTGCTGACAATGTGGGCGATAATGTGGGCGATTGCGCCGGCATGGCCGCTGACCTCTTTGAAACTTATGCTGTAACCATTGTGGCCACCATGCTTTTAGCTTCCATCTACTTCACAGGTGAGTTACAAAGCCTTATGATTATGTACCCTCTGTTAATCAGTGCTGTATGTATTATTGGTTCCATTGGCGGAACTTTCTTTGTAAAGCTTTCCAATGACAATAAAATTATGAAAGCCCTCTACAAAGGTTTAGCTGCAACAGCTATTTTTTCAGGTATTTTAATCACCTTTATAACCATGGCATTTTTCTGGGGCGTTGAGCACATGGAAATTTCTGGTAAAGTGTTTACAGCAGGAAACCTCTTGCTTTGCTCCTTTACAGGACTAGCTGTTACTGGTTTATTGGTTTGGATTACTGAATATTATACAGCTACAAATTTCCGTCCGGTTAGAAGTATTGCTCGTTCTTCCACCACAGGTCACGGAACTAACGTAATTCAAGGTTTAGCCATTTCTATGGAAGCTTGTGCTTTGCCTGTAATTGTTATTTGTGGCGGTATTTTATTTGCTTATTATAATGCAGGACTATTTGGCATTGCCATTGCAGCCACCACCATGCTTGCCCTTGCCGGTATGATTGTTGCCCTTGATGCTTATGGCCCTGTAACCGATAATGCAGGCGGTATTGCAGAAATGGCAGGACTTCCCGATGAAGTTAGGACTGTAACTGACGCACTTGACGCTGTTGGAAACACCACAAAGGCTGTTACAAAGGGTTATGCCATTGGCTCAGCCGCCTTGGCCGCTCTTGTGCTCTTTGCTTCCTATACAGAAGATTTATATCGTCTATTCCCAGACCTCAATGTTTCTTTCGCCCTACAAGATCCCTATGTTTTAGTGGGACTTTTTATAGGTGGACTTCTTCCTTATCTTTTCGGAGCTCTTGGCATGATGAGTGTGGGTAGAGCAGGTGGAGCAGTTGTGGTTGAAGTACGTCGCCAATTTAAAGAAATTCCCGGGATTATGGAAGGAACAGCTAAACCTGATTATAGCGCCGCCGTTGATATGTTAACTAAGGCCGCCATTAAGGAAATGATTGCTCCTTCTCTTCTTCCTGTGCTTGCTCCTGTTGTTGTTTATTTTGTAATCCTTTGGGTTGGTGGACAAGAAGCTGCTTTCTCTTGCCTTGGCGCCATGCTAATGGGAACAATTGTAACCGGACTTTTTGTGGCTATTTCCATGACAAGTGGCGGTGGTGCATGGGACAATGCTAAAAAATACATTGAAGACGGAAACTTTGGTGGCAAAGGTTCAGAAGCTCACAGAGCAGCAGTAACCGGCGACACAGTTGGCGATCCTTACAAGGACACAGCAGGCCCTGCCGTCAACCCAATGATTAAAATTATCAATATTGTGGCAATTTTATTGCTTCAAGCTTTGGCATAATTTTTAAAGGGATTGATTTGATTTTTTTGGGGGAAAATCTTTATAAACTAGGATTTTCCCTCATTACTTCTTTCAAAAAACTTTAAGCATTATAGTTAGTCAGCCCTGAAAAACTCTGTAAGTGAGTTTTTCAGGGCTGACTGACTAATCCTCGCTGAAAAGTCTTTTTTGCACCAAACTTTTACAAGTAAATTGCACTGCCTTTTATTCACGTCAATTTGCCGAAGATTGTGACAAAGCCCACAAAAAAGATTTGTGCAGGGGCTGGTAAAGCTCTCAAATTAAAAAATTTACAAAACATTCAATTTGGTAATCAATATGGAACTGCTATTTTATATTTATTTAGGCTTATTATTATTGCTTGGAATTATAAGTTATAAAAGCATTAAAACCTATAAAGATTTTGTCTTGGCTGGCGCTAAGCAAGGTACATTTAATATAAGTCTTTCATTGCTTGCTAGCATGATTGGCGGTTCTGCAACTATTGGTATGCTCTCCTTGGTACAGAGTAAGGGTTTTCCTGCCATTTGGTGGCTTGGTTCAGGCGCTTTTTTTCTAATACTTCAAGGCTATTTTCTGGCAAGTCCTGTACGCAGTCTAAATGCTTATTCCTTACCTCATTTGGCTAGGATTGTTATAAATCCAAGCGCTTCAATCTATATAGCCAGCATAATTTGCATAACATGGATTGGAATTATAGCTTCACAATTTATTGCCCTTGAATATTTATTGGCCTTGGTTTTGCCAAGTGTAAATACTGATTTATCTATTGGAATTGTTGCATTTTTTGTTATTATTTATACATTGCTTGGTGGCCAGCACTCTATTATAAAAACTGATGCTGTGCAGTTTATAATCCTCTTTTTAACCATTTTTAGTATTTTTATTTTGGCTTATTTTAGTAATTACTTTAGCAATGATGCTTTTGTAATGCTTAGTCCCACTGAGATTATAAATAACTTAGGGGCAAAGTTTGAACTTTTTAATCCTAATTTTGGGTTTTATGATTTTATATATATTTTTCTAATTGTTGGCTTAGCTTATTTTGTTGGGCCTGATATTTTTTCACGCAATTTGTCTGCCAAAGATGCAAGAACAGCTAAAATATCAACGTATATTTCAGCAGTTCTCCTTTTCACTTTTGCTATTATAATGATTTATACAGCCCTGTGGCTCAACAATAACATAAGTGCATCAGGTGCTAATGCTTTAATATTGTTTATTCAAGAGCACTTACCCCTACCCTTAGCGGCCTTATTGACCTTGGGATTAATTTCAGCCTTAATTTCTTCTGCGGACACTTGTTTAATGAGCACTGCCACAATTATTAGCAATGATATTTTGCAAAGCAAAAGTTTGGCTAAACTAAGATTAATCATTCTCTTTGTAGGGCTTCTTGCCCTTGGTTTGGCGATTTATAAAAATATTTTTATAGCCTTATTGCTTTCTTCTTATGCAGTTTATGTGCCCGGTGTGGTAGTTCCCCTTGGAAGCTCCATTTATTTTTATCAGAAAAAAGCACAAAACACTAAGCTTATAATGCTGGCCATAGTGCTTGGCAGTGGACTTGGGCTTTTGTCAACATTTTTAAAAATCCCAAGCTTAAGTCTATACGGGCTTGGTTTTTCTGCATTATTTAGCTTTTTGGCCTATGCACCATCATTTTCGAGTTTGAAAGCAATGCAAAAGGCTAGATAGTCTATGCTGAAAATATGATAACTATATATAAATAAAAAGGTTTTTATTGAAATAAGGCTTGGTGTAAAAAAAATTCAGCATGGACTAGATAGCTTCTTTTTTTTGAGAGGAGGAAAATAAAGCTAGGAATTTTTCCATTGCCTAAGGCTTAG
>CAYJHF010000083.1:0-7827 GCA_964369905.1 uncultured Mailhella sp.
TTTTGAAATGCTATAAAGTTCGATTGCTTGCTATAAATCTCTAATTGATTTGCCAACTTTTTTAACTGCAAAAAAAATCTTTACTTATGATAACTTTAATTTTTATAATATGGTTCTGATGGAAAAAATATTTATTTAAAACTCTTACTTTGGGGAAAATTATGAAAAAAATGTTAGCTGATGAAGCATATAGTCGTTTAAAAGATGGTACTATAAGATTAATTGATATACGCTCAGCCTCAGAATTTGCTCAAATATCAATAGATGGTTCTTTGCTCGCCCCCCTACCTATTATAAAGTTGCAAAATCTTAATGAAACAGGTCCAGAACAAAAAGATGTAGTTTTTTTATGTCGAACAGGAAAACGTACAGAAAATGCCTCACAAACACTTTTAAAACTTTTTCCCAATGCTTATATGCTTGATGGTGGAATTGAAGCATGGAATAATGCGAAATTTCCTCTGCGGGTAAGTAAAAAGCAAAGCATACCGCTTGAGCGTCAAATTCTTATTTCTGCCGGCAGTCTAGTTTTATTAGGTGTTCTTGGAAGTTTGCTTTGGAATCCATTGTTATATTTAGCCGGCTTTGTGGGTGCAGGATTAATTTTTGCTGGAGTATCCGGCTTTTGTGGACTGGGAATATTGCTATCTAAAATGCCATGGAATAAAGAGTAAAAATGATTACTATGCTCAACACAATAAAAAATTAAGCATAGTTTGATGTGGCTAGAACATTTATAATAAATCTCAATCAAAAAATGCTCTAAACTCTTGTTTCATAATTGATTATGTACATAACTTATTACTTTTTTAGAATATTATAAATTTCAAAAAAAATATTTTTTCCTCTTGCTCTTCTTGCAAGTTTAAGGCATTAAAAACTTGTTACATTAATTTACAGAGGTGCACTTCATGGAAGGTATTACTATACTCGATGTGATTCAACTTTTTGGTGGAATTGGGATATTTCTTTACGCAATACGCATGGTTAGTGAATCACTTCAATTATTAGCCGGCCAGAGGTTAAACAAGTTAATCGCCATGTTAACAAAAACCCCTTTGCTTGGAGTTGGAGTTGGAGCACTTGTTACAATTTTAATCCAAAGTAGTAGTGCAACCACTGTAATGACTGTTAGCTTTGTTGACGCAGGCCTTATGACGTTAAATCAGGCCATTGGCGTTATTATGGGAGCTAATATAGGCACAACCATTACCGGACAAATTGTGGCCTTTAAAGTCAAAGATTATGTTTATTTAATTATAATTATTGGTGTTTTGCTCAGTATGTTTGGGCGTAACAATAATCATAAATATTTGGGTAATGGCCTTTTAGGTTTTGGTTTACTTTTTCTTGGTATGCAAACCATGGAATCTTCCATGGGAGTTTTGCGTTCCAGATCAGACTTCTTTTTAATGTTTATTGAAAGCCCATTTCTTAGTTTAATGGCCGGAACAATTTTAACCATAATTGTGCAATCTAGTTCTGCCACTGTGGGGTTGACAATTGCCCTTGGTATGCAAGGACTAATTCCTTTAGAAGTAGCCATACCAATTATACTTGGGGACAATATAGGAACAACCATTACTGCTGTTTTGGCTGCCATTGGAACTAAGAGGGCTGCCAAGCAAGCTTGCCTTGCCCACGTTCTTTTTAATGTATTTGGTGTTTGTATTTTCTTTCCATTTATTCCCAATTATATTGAATTAATAAGAATGACTGCTGACAGTATTGGCTATCAAATTGCCAATGCTCACACTTTATTTAATATTACAAATACTTTAATTTTCTTACCCTTAGTTCCACTTTTTGCCAAAGTTATTCGCAAAGTCATACCGGATAGTGAGGTTGATGTACAGGCAGAACTACAATTTCTCGATCCAAAACTTATAGAGTTTACTCCCACATTTGCCGTTGATGCTGTGAAGAATGAATGTGTTTATATGGGCTCACTAACTCTAAAAGGTTTTGATATAATAGGAGAAATTATTTTTGAAAATAAAATCGAACAAAAGAAAGATTTAATATATTTAGAAAATAAACTTGATGAAATGTTGGAAAATATTGAAAGTTATACGCAAAAAGTAATCAGAGCCGGAGTAACCGACAAGGAATTATTGCATCTGCACGCTTTTGTCAGCCATGCTGATGATATGGAAAGAATTGGAGATAAATTTAGATCTTTGTTAGCCAGCTATGAGAGCCAAGGGAAAAATAATTTTAAATTTTCTGAACAAGCTATAGATGAATTGCGTCATATGTATGAAAAAACTAAGGATGTTTTAGAAATTGTTATTGAAGGTATGGCCTTACCTCGTGAACATATATTGCCAAAAATTCCAATGGTTGAAGATATGTCTGATGAAGTGCGTAAATATGAAAAACATACTAAAGAACAGCATATAAATAGATTAACTAGCGGAGCTTGTGATGCCATTGCAGGGCTAACTTTTTTAGATGCCCTAAAAAGTATTGAACATATTGCTTATCGAGCTAAGAAAATGACTCAAAGTTTTTAGTAATTGGTTAATTACATATATGTTGACGAACTATTTATTTTTATAGAAGTTTTTCTTATGGAAATCCGTCAAGAAATTATTCTTGGCGGATTTTTTATAATATTTGCAAAAAATTAAATAAAAGTTTATTTTTTAATCTTCCTTTAATCTTTGGCTTGTAAAACTGAATTTATCGAGCAGGTAAAATTAAATAGTCGATGCTGAAAAATAGATTAACTGCCTGTAAATAAAAAATTTTTTAGTAAAATAAGGCTAAAAAATTTGCAAGAAATAAGCATGGGACATGCAATTTCTTTGCAGATTTTGACTTCAAGAAAAGATTTTGAAGCATCGGCTAATCAAAACTTTTGTGCAAACAAAAGTTTTGCACGGCGTAGAGTTAGCCTGAATTCACTTCAGGCGTCCACGAAGTGAAACTCGGAGCCAGTGTGCCTTTTCTGAAAAACACAAAAATTGTGTTTTTCAGCATGGATTAAATAAATATTTTCAATTAACTTTTAACCAATGGAGTTTAATCATGAACGCACTTATTAAAACTATTACAAGCATAAGCATTTCTACCACCCTAAGTCTTGGACTTTTCTTAATGGCTGAAAAAGCCGAAGCTGCCCCAAAAATCACCATGCAAAAAGCTCAAGAAATTGCCACTTCCCACGCCAATGTGCCATTAAAAGAAGTTAATTTTACACAAGTGAGCTTAGATGATGACTTTATGAATGCAGAATACGAAGTTGAATTTTTCTATAATAATGTTGAATATGACTACGAAATTGATGCAGACAGTGGAAAAGTTAATAGCTTTAGTCAAGAAATACACGGTAATATGCAGCAAACAACTATGAGCCAAAGTAATAACTATATTACTAAGGAACAGGCCAAGCAAATCGCCTTTAAACACGCAAATATAGGTTCTGCTAAGTTTGCCAGAGTTGAGTTTGATTTTGATGATGGTATTGCTATTTATGAGGTGGAATTTTATGCCAATAATGCAGAATATGATTATGAAATCAACGCTATTAGTTCCGAAATTGTAAAATTTGAAAAAGATTAGGCTGTGTTTATTAACTTTAGATAAATATTCTTTGCTAACATATTATAATTAAAAATTTTGTTAGAGAGAATTCGAGGGGGGAGAACTTTCGCTTGACAATCCGCCTCCAAAAGTTCCCCCTCCCGAAAACCAAGAGAAGGTTATGCGCATATTAGTTGTTGAAGATGAAAAGGATCTAAATAATATAATAGTCAAAAAGCTTAGTTCCGTAGGCTATAGTGTTGATGCTTGTTTTGATGGCGAAGAGGCCTTACATTATATTGAACTAACTGAATATGATGCAATTATTTTAGATGTGATGCTACCAAAATTAGACGGCTTTGCAGTTATTAAAAAAATAAGACAAAATAATATAAACACTCCGGTTATATTTTTAACTGCTAGAGACACAATAGCAGACCGAGTTTCAGGGCTAGATTTGGGAGCAAATGATTATCTTGTGAAACCATTTTCCTTTGAAGAACTTATGGCACGCATAAGAGCTATGACTCGTCAGCAAGCAGGAAAAGCCACTAATATTTTAAGCATTGCCGACTTAGAGCTTGATTGTTCTGCTAAAACCGTGAAACGAAGTAATAAAATAATCAATCTATCCGCTAAAGAGTATTCTATTTTGGAATATATGCTGTATAATGCAGGAGCTGTGCTTTCTAGGGAAAAAATAGAAAACCACATTTGGAATTATGATTATGAAGGCGGAACTAATGTGGTAGATGTTTATATTCGCTATCTACGCAAAAAAATTGATGATGATTATGAGAACAAGCTTATTCACACCGTAAGGGGCATGGGCTATGTTTTAAAAGAACTATAAGGAAAGCATAATGAAACGCTATTTTTCAATATCAGCAAAGTTAAAATTGACAATTTGGAGCTGTTTATTGATGATTTTAATGGCAAGCATTGTCACCGCTCTTATGTTCTCATTTAGTGGCAATATTATTGCAAACAACATTAAAACAACATTAACTCAAGTGCTAGACGACAATGCTGACGAACTTGAATTTGAAGACGGCAGGCTTGAGATTGAAGATATAGATTTTTTTAAAAAAAGCGTCTATACCCTTATATATAGCCAAGATAAAGAACGTATAGCCGGAAATCTTCCTGATGAATTTAACAGCGAACCACAGCTTAAAGACAAAGTAATTGCAGATATTATAATTGATGGAACAACTTATTATACCTATGACAGATTGGTTTTTCCAGAAGACTATCCAAAGCCATTTTGGCTTAGAGGAGTGATTGCAGTTGATGAAGTTACAAGTGCCACCAACAGCATTCTACAAACTGCTCTTTTTTCACTGCCCATTTTTATTTTACTGGCAAGCCTTGGTTGCTATTTTATTGCCAAACATACTTTTAGCCCCATTGATAAAATTATTCTTACAGCAGAACAAATAGAAAATAGTGAAAATTTAAGCCTGCGTATTAATTTACAAAATAGCGATCCTGAAATCCAAAAACTTTCCAATACATTTGATAAGATGTTTGAACGACTGGAAAATGCTTTTGAGGCGGAAAAACAATTTTCACAAAATGTTTCCCATGAACTTAGAACGCCAATTGCCGTTATTTTAGCTCAATGTGAATATTCACTGGATAGAAGTGCAAATGATAAAGATAGGCAAGAAGCCTTGAATATTATTCAAAAACAAGCCAAGAAAACTTCAAATCTGATTTCAGAGCTACTTACCCTAATTCGCCTTGAAAGAGGTTTAGAAAGTTTAGAATTTATGCAAATTGATTTGAGTGAACTCATTACAATTGTTTGTGAAGAACAAACTATAATTGCACCACAAACAATAGATTTCAACTATGAGATTACTCCAAACATAATGCTTAGAGCAAACCAAAGTATGTTAATCAGATTAATAACAAATTTACTTAACAATGCTTTTCGCTATAACAAAGAAAATGGCAAGGTTAATGTAAGCCTAAGAGAAGATAATCAGATAATTATTTTGGAAGTAAAAGACAATGGTATTGGACTTACACCTGATCAAAAAACCAAAATTTGGCAAAGATTTTATCAGGTCGATCCGGCTCGCTCAGCGGATAATAGCCAAAATATGGGACTTGGACTTGCCATGGTTAAGCAAATTGCCAAAGTTCACAAGGCCAAGATTAGTGTGATAAGCGAACTTGGTCAAGGAAGTTGTTTCAGAGTAGAATTTTTTAAATAATTATACAATAAAAACAATGTACTTTAGATATTTTTGTTAAAAAAATACATTCTTAGTATTAACATTTTGCTTGACTTATTATATAAATCAGTTTGACCAAGCTAAACGATTTTCTTAGTGAGTAGTTTTATGAGTGATTTGGAAGCAGAGGAAACGGCCTTAGCCATTTTAGAACAGGATAAATATGATTTGAGCTTCTTAGCCCAAGCAAAAGCTCTAACTATCTTCCTAATTCCCAGTAATTTAAAAATAACAGGCGGTATTATAAGTATTTTTAGCCTTTGTAGCAACTTTAGAAACCTCGATAAACAAAGGCTCTACTTACTTGCAACCTTGCCCGGTAAATATACCTATGCTAAAAACACTTTTTTTGAAAATGAAGAACAAATTTATCGCTTTGAACAAATCATAAGGCATGGCTCTAATATAATAGATCTTTGTATTCATATTCCTGAAATCTGCTTATCCGGATTTTTTAGAAATTTAAATTCAGGCCAAATTAATTTCTTAAAAAGCAAAAATTTACAGCTAAATATTTTAAATCAAAACCTTGAATTAATGCCTAGCCCTTACTTTGTGCAAAAGCTTAGAGGTTTAACTGAAAATATTACTCAATCTGTCGCCCATAAACGCTATTGCACCCAAGAAGTTTGTAATAAATGGAATATTCCAACCCATTGGCTATTTTTTAAAAGAAAACACCCCACTCAAAAGATTTTACCCTTTAAAGAAAAGGAAAAAATTATTGTGGTTTCCCCTGATGAAAACCCACACCGAACAGAAATATTAGGAAAAATTTCTCATGAATTACCCGAGTTTAAATTTTTTGTAGTCAATAATATTCCTTATGAAGACTATTTAACTATAACAGGCAGAGCCTTGTTTAGCCTAACATTTGGTGAAGGAATGGACGGTTATTTTGGCAGGGCTTACGCATTAAATGGCATTGGCTTTGCTGTTTACAACTCTACGTTTTTCCCCGACAATTCTTGGCTTGGGCTTGAAACAGTTTTTGCAAGCTATGAGGATATGGCTGAGAATTTAGTAAATAAGATAAAAGAATTTTGTAATAATGGTGATAAGTTTGAATTAACAAACAAAATGATTAAGGAAAAAATTCAAGCTGGTTATACTTCAAATGATTTTATTGATAATATACAAAAATTTTTAGCAAAAGAATATTATTTTTATACTGAAAATTAAAAAGCTATGTCAAAGTGAAAATTATGAAAATAGGCATAATGCAACCATATTTTTTCCCTTATATAGGTTATTGGCAACTTATTTATGCTGTCGACACTTTTGTTGTTTATGACGATGTTAATTATATTAATAGTGGTTGGATTAATCGTAATAATATATTACTAAATGATAAAAAATTTTTAATTACCCTCCCCCTATATAAATCTTCAATTCACAAAAAAATAAATGAAATTGAAATAACAAATGAACATAAAATAATTAATAAGATGCTAAAATCAATAGAGCAATCTTATAAGAAAGCCCCTTTTTACAACCAAGCTTTTAATATTATTTCAAATACTTTACTTGCAAAAGAGAAAAGTTTAGCGAACATACTCTACAATTCCATAACTAGTGTTTGTAATTATTTGGAAATTAAAACAAATATTATAAAGTCATCTGAAATTGCTAAAAATAATGATTTAAAAGGCCAAGAAAAAATAATCGAAATTGTTAAAAGTTTAGATGGTAAGCAATATATTAATGCTATTGGAGGGCAAGAACTTTATAAGGCAAGTGATTTTAGGGAACAAAATATATACTTGAATTTTTTAAAAACCAAAGATATTGAATATAAACAATGGCAAAATAAATTTATTCCACATTTGTCCATCATTGATGTAATGATGTTCAATCCAAAATCAAAAATACAGGAAATGCTAAATGAGTTTGAACTTATATAATAGCCCAAATCCACAAACTAAAAGTTCAGGCAAAAAACTCTTAGTGCTAGGAGGTAAACCAATAGGCTTTGTTGATATTGTGCAATATGCCAAGGAATTAGGCTCTTATGTAATTGTTTGTGCACAAACAATTACATAAGAGCCTAATT
>CAYJHF010000083.1:7837-10848 GCA_964369905.1 uncultured Mailhella sp.
TTTGTGATTATTTACCTAAGGAAAAATCTTGTGCAAAACAATATGCCGATGAATGTTGGGATTATTCAACATTTGATGTAGATGCCATAGTTGAAAGAGCAAAAAAAGAAAAAATTGATGCGGTATTTACAGGTGTACATGAGGCCAATCTGTTCAATTGTTTAGAAATTTGTAAAAAACTTAAGCTTCCTTTTTATGCCTCAAGAGAAGAGCTGAACTTTTGTTCTGACAAAAGGGCTTACAAGGATATATTGGCACAAACTGGCATAGCTGTTATTCCTGAATATACATTTTCAGGAGAAAATTTTCCTAAAGACATTAAATTTCCTGTGCTATTAAAGCCGACGGATAGTTCCGGCGGATACGGTATACAGTTATGTAGTTCGTCTGCTGAGCTGAAAGAAAAATTTACCAAAAGCTTAAAATATTCCGAAAAAAAAGAAGTGCTTATCGAAGAGTATATTCAAGATAAAGATGAAATAACCACAGTATACATAATTCAAGACGGTATACCATATTTGGCAAGTGTTGCTGATAGAATTGTAAAATATTTTGATAATGCCATTATTCCTCTACCCATACAATATATATGGAACTCAAAATACTTAGAACTATATCAAGAACAAGTTGATCAAAAAATGAAAATGGCAATTACTAAAATGGGACTTAAAAATGGTATGCTATTTATTCAATCTATTGTAAAAAATTCCGTAATTATGCCTTATGATTTGGGATTTAGGTTATCAGGAACACAGGAGCATATTATTTTAGAAAGTGTTTGTGCATATAATCCATTAAAATTACTTGTCAATTTTTCCTTAAATGGACAGTTTGGCAAAGCTAACCTATTGGAAAAAATCAATCCAAACTTTAAACAAAATATGGTGCAAGTAACTTTTTTGGTTAAACCGTCTAAAATAGGGTATTTTAAAGGCATTGAGATTTTAGAAAAAAATGCTAACATAATAAGAATAGTTAAAAACAAACAAGAAGGTGAAAGCATACCTCAAAATGCTTTAGGCACTCTAAACCAAGTGGCATTAAGGGTTTTTGCCAAAGTGGATAAAAATAGCAAGGTACAAGATTTAATAAGTGAAATTAGAAATACAATTGACATATATTCTGTAGATAATGAAAGTATTCTGATCTAAATAAAATAAAAACTCTGCTTAAAAAATTCTCAGATTTTTATTTTTTTTACGATAAACTTTGCTATAAAAAATAATTATGCAGAGCTTTCAAGATAGGTAAATTATGGGCAAGTTTAATTTAGATGAAGTGCAAAAATATAAATATATTCACATTATGAACAATGGATTTCATACCTTTACTATTTTAAACTTTATCAACAAATATTTTGATAACTTGGAACATTGCTTTATTTTTCCAAACCCAAGGGAAGAGACTAAACTAAAAATAGATGAAATTTCTAATGCTTACAGCACTTCACTTGAAAGTATAACTATAGAATTTGCCAAAAAAATTGTTTTTCACGGATTGTTTACAAAAACAGTTATTGAGTATTTATATTGTAATTCTGAGTGGTTATCAAAGTCATATTGGTATATTTGGGGCGGTGATTTATATAATATTGAACAATCAAAAGAGGGCGATTTTGTGCGTTCCAATTTTGCTGGTATTTTAACGGCTTTTGACAGGGACATTTATGAAGAAAAATTTGGGAAGCCCAAAAAGTATTTTGACTTGACTTATCCCCATAAGGAGCTTGAGCTAAACTTGCTTTCGCAAAAAAATGAAACATTTACTCACATTCAAATTAATAATTGTGAAGATGAAACAACTTTAGAAATGCTTGATATACTGGCTAAATTTAAAGATGAACATATAAAAATATCCACAATTCTTTCCTATAAGTCAGCCAATCACAAAAATGTGAAAGATATGATTTTAGAAAAGGGCTATGCCATCTTTGGAAATAAATTTAATCCTATTTTAGACTATCTTTGCGTCGAAGACTATACCAAGCATCTTGGCTCTGTGGATATTTATATCTCCAATCAAAACAGACAGCAAGGCAATGGAAATGCAGCCGTAATTTGCAGTTTGGGTAAGAAAGTCTTTACAAAGTCTGATACATCTGTGTATAAAAAATATAATGAATTGGGAATTAAATATTATGACACACATACTATCAAGGATTTGTCTTATAAAGAATTTATTTTTCAAGACGATAAAATAAAAGAGAAGTCAGTAAAAAAATTAAAAGAAAGAATGGCAAATAAAACAAAAGTAGCTCAATGGGAAAACTTTTTTTGTCTGAATAAACATTTTAATTTACAAGATGTTTAGCAAGGAAAAATATGCTCAATAATAAAAATATACTTATCACAGGCGGAACAGGAAGTTTTGGTAAAAAATTTATTCAAATGGCCCTGAAAAAATATCCCGATATAAATAAAATAATAGTTTTTTCTCGTGATGAGTTTAAACAGTTTGAAATGCAAAATCAGACAGAATTTAAACAATTTGAAGACAAACTAAGATATTTTATCGGCGATGTGCGCGATAAAGAGAGGTTGCACAGAGCCCTTAACGATGTAAACATTATTATTCATGCCGCCGCCTTAAAGCAAGTGCCTGCCTGTGAATATAATCCCTTTGAGGCTGTAAAAACCAATGTGATAGGTGCACAAAATATCATTGACTGTGCTATTGATTGCGGAGTTGAAAAGGTTGTGGCACTTTCAACGGATAAGGCTTGCTCTCCGGTAAATTTATATGGAGCAACTAAGCTTTGTTCAGATAAATTATTTATTGCCGGCAATGCCTATTCTGGAAAAGCACAAAGCGCTTTTAGCGTGGTGCGCTATGGCAATGTGGCAGGTTCTAGAGGTTCTGTAATTCCTTTTTTTCAAAAATTGGTGGCTGAAAAAGCAGAGTTTTTCCCCATAACTGATTTGAGAATGACTAGATTTTGGTTAAAACTCGAACAAGCTGTGGAAATGGTTTTAGAAGCCATTGCAAAAATGCAGGGTGGAGAACTTTTTGTG
>CAYJHF010000084.1:0-10824 GCA_964369905.1 uncultured Mailhella sp.
TATATTTTTAGTTGATACTGAAAACACAAAAATTGTGTTTTTCAGCGTGAACTATTTTTAGTAAAGTTTTACAATTGGCTTAATAAGATCGGGGCTCTTATTCTTCATGAGCAATAGAGCATCTTCAAGTTCTTCAAATTTATTAAATTGATGAGTAATAAGATGAGTAGGATCAAAACGTCCTGCTTGAATAACACGCATGAGTTTTTCCATTTTATTACGTCCACCAGGCATAAGGCCACAGCGAATTTGCTTATGACTCATTCCAACACCCCATTCAGCACGAGGAATCTTTACATAATCGCCTGAGCCTAAGTAGTTTACGTTGGCAGCAATTCCGCCAGGTTTTAACATGGTAATAGCATCAATAAATGTGTCAACATTACCGCCGGCGATAAGAACTTTATCTACGCCACGTCCTTTTGTTGCTTCAAGAACTTGTTCGGCAATGCCACCATTTTTATAGTTAACAATGTCGGTTGCGCCATATTTTTTAGCAACTTCAACACAAGTTGGGCGTGTGCCAACAGCAAATACACGAGCAGCACCTTTAAGTACAGCACCACCAACAGCACAAAGTCCAACAGGTCCAATACCAATAACACAAACATTATCGCCAATACCAACTTCAGCTAATTCAGCTGCAAGAAATCCTGTTGGCATCATATCACAAAGCATGGAAGCAGCTACTGGGTCAACACCGTCTAAAAGATGAGCTAAGTTAGCATCAGCTTCATTTACATGGCAGAAATCTGCAAAAACGCCGTCTTTAAAGTTGGAGAATTTCCAACCGGATAGCATTCCACCTGAGTGGCTTGGGAAACCATCTTGAGCTTCAACTGAACCCCAGTCAGGAGTAATAGCTGCTACAACAACTTTGTCGCCAGGTTTGAAGTCTTTTACTAAGCTACCAACTTCAACAACTTCACCAACAATTTCGTGTCCCAAAATCATGTCTTTTCTATCACCGATGGCGCCTTCCCAAACTGTGTGCACGTCAGAAGTACATGGGGAAAGTACTAAAGGTTTTAAAATAGCGTCCATTGGTCCACATTGTGGCACATCTTTTTCAATCCAACCAGTCTTACCGATCCCAAGCATTGCATAACCTTTCATACATAACTCCTAATTCAATCTGTTAAAAGTTAATATTGAGCATTAGCAAGAATTGAGCAAACACTTCATTCAATTCAGTAATACTAACATCCGGCGATTTAAAATATTCACCTACATTTATAAAACGAGAGTTAGATTTTAACTCTTATTTATCTTTATTATTTAAAAACTAAAAGCAAATATTTTTTCCTTTATAGCTTAGATTAAATTTTTTTGCAAGGTTTTTAAAAAGCTTTTAATTAGTTCACGTTTTTTTTGCTATAAGCTATGCAAATATAAATATAATAAAAAATATGTATATATAATTTTTATTTATGTATTTTGTTTTTTATTGGAAACTATTGTCTTGAAAACATTATATAATTCATTGTGTGGGAGTTTTTAAAAGCACTCAGAATTTTTAAGTTATATTTTTTTTATTTTATTTAACAATATACTCAATTTTTCTTCTTGTTTTAACTTTATATCTTCCAGTATGGCATTTAGTTTTTGTTCCAACAGATCAAAATCAGCTGTATTTTGTAAAATATAATCTGATTTTTTTTCCTTATCGGCTTGACTAAACTGCCAGCTATCCATTTTAGCAATGGTTTTTTCATTCCAGCCCCTAAGCTTTAACCTTGCAAGGCGCTCTTCTTCAGGGCAGGCAAGACAAATGACTATATAATTACTAGATGTGCTACCTTGCAAATTACTCTCTTTGCTCTCATGCCAGAGGGGTATTTCAGCACCGGCCATGATAAATGGATAATTATCCACATGACTTTTTCCCATGACTTTATTTTGGTATTCTAATAAATATTTTTCTTTTTGATTTTGAAAAAAGTCTTGCAAATTAGCAAAAACCAAGGGGTGGATTAGCATTTCAATTTCACGGCGCATATTTGGGTTTTCCATGGCCAAGAATATGGCATTTTTGTCAATTTGCCTTTCATCAATGAAGAAATGTTCACCATATCTGTGCTTTAGCTGAACCCAAACCTCTTGATTTGGCTCATAAAGCTCTTGCACACAAGCATCAGCACTAAAAATTTGCATATCTTTTTGCTTTAATATGTTAAGAACAGTGGATTTTCCCGAACCGCTTTTGCCTGTAATAATAAGTTTTGTGAAAAAATATTTCTCTGCTCCCAAATTGTAAATAGTTTGATAAAAATCTTGTGGAATGGGGGCTTGAAAACTCATTTCTTCTTGGCTTATGGGGTGTAGAAAGCTTAGCTTATGTGCGTGAAGCATTTGCCTTGGGGCAAGTTTTGCAATTTGGTTTTTTGCATAAACACTGTCACCTAGCAGGGCATGGCCGGCTTCACTTAAATGCACTCTGATTTGATGTGTTCTTCCTGTGGAAATTTCCACCTTGATTAAGGAAAAATTATGCTCAGATTGTTGGTTGTGGCTAGTGTTATTTTTTTGCTTAGTAAGGTTTTCTTCCAAGGCAAAAAGTCTTTTCCAACTGCTAAAAGCTTCTCGCCCTCCTTGATTTAAGGGAACTGGGGCCATCTTGGTTTTTTGGCTTGGGTGGCGGCCAAGATAAGTAGAACTTTCACCATCTTCACAAAGTCCATGCACTAAGGCCAAATATGTTTTTTTTATATTGCGCAAAGCAAATTCTTCTGCAAGGATTAAGCGGGCTTTTTCATGCAAAGCAATTAGCATTAATCCCGATGTGTCTTTATCTAACCTATGTACTATGCCCGGGCGCTCTCCTCCCATTTCTTTTAACTTTGGGAAGTGGTGCAAAAGCCCATGCACTAAGGTTTCTTCTTCACAAGAGGGGCAAGGGTGCACAGTAAGCCCCGCTACTTTATTAATTACGGCAATGTGTTCATCTTGATAAATAATTTCCAAGTCTTGATTTGTAGCTTTTATTTCGCTTTCTTCATCTATTAAATTGATTAGAATTTCCTCATTTCCCATAAGCTTTTTGGAAGGTGTCTTGCAAATATTTTGATTAATTGAAACAAAACCATGCTCAATTAGTTTTTTAACTTTATTGCGTGAAAAACCGGTTTGCTTACTAATAGCTAAATCCAAGCGCTTTGAACTTTTTTCAACTTGAAAAACAAGGTTTTTATCATTTGTCATATTTTTGACCTTTGTATAATCAACCCTGAAAATCTGTAAATGAGTTTTTCAGAACTGATTAAAGAATTTAATCAGGTTTAAACCAAGAATAAAAAGATTATTATTAGTGGGTAAAATATTCCTATTAGAAATTTAAAAAAAAATCTAGTCTGTCAATCGGGTGACAAAAATTGCCTAGTTTTTGTTTTTAGAAAATTAATGCCTTGAAATATAATGATAAATTTTAATTGGCATAAGTAATGCAGAGAGGATTTTATAAAAATAAAGTTTTTTAAACCAAAATATTTGGAGGGGAAAATGAAAAACTATCTTGATTATGAAATCAACAAGGAATTAGGCGAATGTTATTTATTCATGGCAGACTATGAGAAAGCTCGTGAATATTACGAAAAGGCTCGTCAGTTTGATGATGAGCAATCAGCTCCTTATATGGGTCTTGCAACTATTGCTGTTCAGCATGGAGAAATTCAACTTGCCCATGACTATTATGAAGCCGCAGTGATGCGTGAAGAGTCTGACAAAACATTAACCGGACTTGGGCTTGTTTGTATGTCCATGGATAAACATGATGAAGCTTTTGATTTATTGAAAAGAGCTATGAAATTTAATGCTTCCAATGCTGTTGCCCTTGGTTGTTTAGTTCAAGAGGCTTATTACTTGAATAGAGTAGAAGAAATTATTGAGCCTTTGGAGGAATGTTATAATTTCACCAGAGATGACAATATAAGAATTACTCTTGCCGGTTGCCTCATTTCCATTGGTAAAAATGACGAAGCAAAACAATATCTTGAAGAAATTCTTGAAGTTATGCCAGATAATACAAGCGCCAAAGATTTATATGCTCATATTGCCGCCTAGCCTTTATTACTAGGTCACTTTAATAGGCTGGCAATAGTGATGTCAATTTACAATATTATATATTGACCATAAATAAAGTTGCTTTGTAAATAATATGGCAAAGAATTGTTTTTGGCTCATGGAGTATTTATGAATTTATAAAGTTGCTACACACAAAAATGTATGGCAACTTTATATGCGATTAGTTAGGTAAGCCTAGACTATCAAAAAACAAAATCCCGAAATTTTGGAATTGCAACTTGTAATTTCAAAGGTTCCCCTCCGCTTTCACCTCTGTTGTTGGCGCTCAGGGTTGAAAGCCATTACCCCGCCTAATTAGGCGGGGTATATTAAGGGAAAATAAAATCCACAAGTTTTTTTAATGCTTTAGAGTTATTTGAGTTGATGGCAGAAACCATTGACTCATAATGCTTTATTCTGTTTTTTATTTCCAAAAGACTTACTTCCTTTTTGTGACAAAAGACCAAAGCACTAAAAACTGATGCTAAAAGTGTGTTTTGTGAACACTTACTAAGAGAAGTTAAAAACTGAGCTTCAAAAATTTGTAATTGACTCATTAGCTGTGGGTCAACTTCATCTTTATAAATATCTGAATGTTCTGTGGCAAATGAAGTATGCTTCATAATCAGTTCATCTTTTTTTTTAAATTTTTTTGAGTTTTTTATTTTGTTGTCTTGCTTGTTTTGTTTTTCCTGCCATACTTCTTCATTAAATGGGAAATTGTTTTTATAAAAGTTTTTCAATACTATAAAAGCATCTTCCATTTTTTTTGCTTCATCTTTGACAATTTTTTTAGGCAAAGTCTTTAAAATGTTTTTTCCTAATAAGGATAGAAATTCATTATAGTCTTTTATTTCAATGTTTTGACATAGATTTGTCATACTGGCATTAAAATGGCTATTGGCAATAACATAAGTGCCACTGCCTTGTTTAGCCTCTAATAAACCAAGGTGAATTAAAGATTGCACAGCCTCTCTAATTGTATTTCTTCCCACTTGGTATTGTTGCACAAGCATTGGCTCAGTCGGTATTTTTGTACCCAATTCATATTTACCTGAAATAATGTCATGCTCAATATTTTTGCGTACTTTTTCTGCCAAGGTTTGTTTAGGATTGCTAGGCATTACTCTCTCCTTGTATGACAGTTCTTTTGTAAGAATTTACAAAAAAAAATATAATTATGCAAGCTTTCATAGGGCATTTGTGTAAGAAAATTGCACATTCCGTACTTATTTTTTGCAAAAAATTTAGTTTTATTTATATATAGTTATTCTTTTTTTCAGCATAGACTAATTATAGTTGACAGTAAAGTGCTATACATATATCATCAACAGAATATTTTTTTAGTTATTAACCGTAGTTGATGTAAGTTGGTTTAAACTAAAACAAACTTATAGCAGTAAAATAAGATTATGTCCGATATAGCAAATTTAGATAAAGAAAATAAAATTCAGCAACAATTAAAAGATTTTTGTAGTATTTTTTTTAAAGACTTGAATTTTCAGTATGAAAGCCTTAGACCTTTTTGTTCTGAGCAAATAATATTATATTATTCCTTTAATCAACGCCCTTACCTTGGGGTTAAGGCTTTTCAAGAGTTTAGAGAAAGGCTCTTTCATGCTTCTCAGTTTAATCCTGTCCAAGAAATTAATGTTTTAAAAGTTAATAAGGTTGCTAAGGGTTGGCTTGCTTCTGTGCAGGTTGTTTTCAATAATGGACGTTCCTTTTTTTGCTGTTTTGACATAGTTGAAAAATTAATAAGTAATAATCTTTTTGCAACCTTAGATCATATTGATGAAAATTCTGAATTCTCAGAGGATAAATATCAAGAGACAAAACTACTTTTTACTTATTTAAGAGTGGTTGAAGATATTGTAAAAAATAGTATGTCGGAAGATGAGTTTATTGCTTTGGAAGATAATAAAATAACATCATTTAGTGATATTAAATCTATTTTTTTGCTTGAAGGTGGGATTTGCGGATCTGTTGTGCTTGAGGTTGCTAATGATTTACCTCTTATTTCTGCAGACCAAAGGCTTTGTCAGTTTTTGGGCTATAACTCAATAGAAGAAATACTTCAAATAAAAAGTGGAATTAAACTAATTCACCCCGCTGATATTTCCAGAAAAAAAGAATTCTTGTTACAACAATTTGAACATGGTAATGAGTTTGCCATTGATTTTCGTATTATTTGTAAAGACGGTGAGCATATTTGGGTTAGTGCAGTGGGCAAACTTGAATATGACTCTGATGGCAAAAAATATGTCCATGCTTATATTGTAAGTATTAATGAAAAGATTAGAGAGTCTGAGAAATTTTTCCATTTTATTCAAAAAAATTCCAATGGTTTTGCTATTTATGCTTTGAATACTAAGAGCGATATGTTTTCAATCTTTTATAGTCATACACTCTATGATATTTTAAAAGTAACACTACCAAATATTCCTTTTTTAGAAGAAGAGCAAAGCCTAAAAAATAAGCTAAAAACTATTTTAGAAGAAAGTGAAGCTGAATATTATTATAATTTAATGTATAATTCTCTTATCCAAGGCAAAACTTTCTCCTATGACTTACATATTATTGATCAAACATCAAAACTAAAATGGATTAATGCTTCAGGCCAAGTTTATAAAAATAAAAATGGAAATTCATTTTTATATATAATGTATACTGATGTAACTGCCTATAAAGCTCATACTGAAAAATTGCAAAAACTTTATGACAATGCCAATGGGAGCATTTTTACTTGCGCTTACCAACTTGGAAAATTGGAGATACTTGAGGGTAGTAATTCGTTTTATAAAGAGGTTGGTTATAGTCAAGCTGAGGTATACAAAGACTTTAATAATGATTTCTTCCAGATAATTGATGAAAAATCAAAAAAAATGATGATTGATGGCTTGAAATATTGTAAGGCTGAAGAGGCTGAGTTGTCCCACGAAATAAGTATTACTTCAAAAAATGGGTCAAAAATAATTTACTATTTGATTGGTAAGACAAGTATACTAAATGAAACTGTAATCTTGGATATTTTGCTAATTAATGTAACAGAAACTCATAAAGCTAAACTCTTACTAGAAAAAGCACAAAATGAAATTGGTATGCTCTACCACAATATTCCCGGTGCTATTATGCGTTGTAGCATTGAAAATGGCGTTGAGCTGGATTTTGCCAATGATGGTTTTTATATTTTAACCGGTTATGATCAAAATGAATTCCATGAAAAATTTGGTAGAGATTTATTTAAAATAATCTATCCTAAAGATTTGCCTTCTGTAAAGAGTAAATTGGCTGAAATAGGCTGTTTAGACAAGTTTTCTGTTCAGTTTAGAGTAATTACTAAAAATTCTTCCATAATTTGGGTGGATATGCACTCACGCATTATTTGTGATGAGCAGGGTAAAACCTACCTCTATTGCACTTGCACCAACATTACAGATCGTTATAATATTCAAAATATGCTTGGCTTGACAAAAGAAAAGATGCGTATTGCAATTTTGAATTCAGGCATACTTTATTGGGATTATTACCCCTTAGAACAAAAAGCTGTAATCCCTTCTGTAATTGGAAGTGGTGATGAGGAGCATATAATTTATGATTTTGTGCAAACCACTATTGCTCAAGGTAAAATTAATGAGAAATCAGTAGAAGCATTTTTGGAATTGCATCAAAAAATAAAAAATGGTGAATATTATGCTGAGGCAGATGTTTTGGGTGTTTTCAATAGCCATGGGGAAGAAGAATGGCGAAAAATAAGATATACTAATGTATTAAATGAACAAACCCAAGAATTATGTTTTGTAGGAACAAGTGAGAGTATAGAAGATTATAAAGAAATTGAGCGTAGATTTAATCTAACAACCACACAGCTTGGTGCACACGTTTGGAAATATTATATTAATACCAAAACAGTAGTCCAAGATGCAAAAATAAATTTTTTTGATGCAACTGCAAAGGATATATATGAAGATTTTCCTGAATCAGTCATTAAAGAAAGTAAAGTTCATCCTGATGATGTGGAAAAAGCCCTTGAGATGCACGCCAAACTTGAAAGCGGAATTGATCATCTAAATGTGGATATTAGGGTAAGAGCTGAAAATAATTCATATAAATGGATAAGAGTTTTTTACAGTGTTATAAATGATAAACTTGGTAAGCCCTATGTTGCCCTTGGAAGCGCCATTGATATTTCGGAACAAAAAGTTGCTGAAGAACATTATAATGAAAGTGTGCAAATTTGGAGCATGGGAGATCCTGATGCAATTTTGTCCGGCATGGTTAATCTATCAAACAACACATTGCTTTACATTAAGGCTTGTGATGATTTTGATTATGAAATATCTCACACGATTACAGAGTTTTTTGAGCAATTACGAGATAAAATCATAAACGATGATGATAAATTACAGTTTGTGGAAAATACCAAGATTAAAAAAATGATTAACAATCATGCCAATGGGGTAACATCATATAATATAGAAACAAAACTGATGATTGAGGAAAATCACAGTCTTTGGACTTCTATTTCATTTTCCACAATCAAACACCCTAGCAGTGGCGAAATAATGTGCTTTATTAACATAAAAGACATAACAAAATCAAAAGTTTCCAGTTTGTTTTCTGAGCAATTTTTTAGTAGTCAATTTGATTTTATAATGTATGTTAATTATGCACTTGATACCTATCAACTTTATGCACTACCACATATTCAATTTGCCTTTGAACATATTTCAGGTCTTACAGGAAAATTTAGTGAAGACACAAAAATAATTCAAGGTGCAACAGTTTTGCCTGAAGATTATGATTACTTAATGGAAAAATCAGGGCTAAACTATATTATAGAGCGTTGCACAGCAGAAGGCTCTTATGATATTTATTTTAGATCTTACCGTCAGTCAGAAGTAAGGCATAAACAAATCAAAATATTTATGTTTGATGAAAAATCTAAAAGTTTTTGTATTGGATGTGCTGATGTTACTGATGTATTTTTGCAAGAACAGCAAAGGGTTGAAAATCTAAAACAGGCTTTAAATATTGCCAAACAAGCCAATGAGGCTAAAAGCTCTTTTCTAGCCTCCATGAGTCACGATATTAGAACTCCTATGAATGCAATTATTGGTATGACAAATCTTGCCATTGAAGATATTGAAAATAAAAATCAAGTTGAAGAAAGTCTTTCTGTAATTAAATCAAGCTCAGAACACCTTTTGGCTCTTCTCAATGATATTTTAGAAATGAGCCGGCTAGAAAGTGGGAAAGTTGTTTTTAGTCAAGATACATTTTCCATTTATCGTGAATGTGAACAAGTCTATAATTTTTTCAAGGGTATTGTTCAGCAAAAGCAACAAACCCTCAAATTTGAATGTGCTAAGCTAACGTATGAAAACGTCATTAGTGATTTAACTCGCTTTAATAGAGTTCTTACTAATTTACTTGGTAATGCAGTTAAATTTACTCCAAATGAGGGAGTAATTACTTTAAAGCTGGAAGAAGTTGATGTGGAGCAAGGTGCAAAAATTGTTAATTTCCGTATTACAGTTTCTGATACCGGCATAGGAATTTCTGAGAATGGGCTTAAACATATTTTTGATGCTTTCCACAGAGAAGAAAAAAGTGTAGCCGGTATTGAAGGCACAGGGCTTGGTTTGGCTATTGTAAAGGCACTGGTTGACTATCAAGGCGGAGAAATAAGGGTTGAAAGTGAGCTTGGTAAAGGCTCAAGGTTTATAATTGACTTGCCCATGCTTGTGAATACAGTTCAAACAAAAGATGACGCACAAGAACAAAGTGCCATGAATATTACAGATATTAACTTGCAAAATAGAAATATTTTACTAGTTGAGGATCACCCCATAAATATTTTGGTGGCTACAAAAATCCTAGAGAAGATGGGAGCGAAAATTTTTGTGGCTAAGAATGGAAAAGAAGGGTTTGAAATGTTTACCCAAAGTAAACCCAAAACCTATGACTTCATATTTATGGACTTACAAATGCCAGTCATGAACGGCCTAGAAGCAACAGAAGCCATAAGGGCATCTAACCACGAAGAGGCTAAAACTATTCCTATTATTGCTATGACTGCCAATGCTTATGCCGAAGATGTGCGCAAAAGTAAGCTCTCAGGTATGAATTATCACATTGCTAAACCGATTACCGTGGAAAGTATTCACGCTTGCCTTATGGAATTAAAGCTGATTTAATTTTGCCTGTGAGCAATAAAGCCATATAATTTTTTAGTAAGTCATTTCTTAAGGTTTATGAACTAAACACTTAAATTATTCCCGAACGGTAACATTTCTTGACTTTTATGAGCAAAATGCTTATATTATTCCCGAGCGGTAACATTTCTTGACTTTTTTCAGTCAAACACTTACTTTATTCCCGAACGGTAACATTTCTTGACTTTTTTTCATTAAATGCTTATATTATTCCCGAACGGTAACATTTTAGGAGAATGTATGTTAACCAAAAAAAATACCGATGATATTAGCCAAATAGTAAGAAGTGTACGTAAAGAACAAGGCTTAACTCAAGATGATTTGGCTGGATTATCCGGAACAGGCAGAAGATTTATTAGTGATCTTGAAGCAGGTAAATCAACTGTTCAGCTTGGAAAAGTTTTGCTTGTTTTGGCTGCATTAGGTTTAACACTTTCGGTTATTGATAAATGGCAAAATAAGTAGTCAATGCTGAAAATATGATAACTACTTATAAATATAATTTTTTTTAGTAAAATAAGGCTAAAGGTTGGTAAAAAAGAATTTT
>CAYJHF010000085.1:0-453 GCA_964369905.1 uncultured Mailhella sp.
TATGTAAAATGTTAAAAAACTTATTCTCATAATTTAAAGTAAAACTAGCTCTGGAAATAGCAAAACTATATAATAATTCCCCAAAATTGTTTCTTATTTTTATTAGATCATCTTTCATAACACATTGAATAATTTCACGAGCATTAAAAGCTATGCCAAAATGTAAAGCTAAATTTTTTAAAAATTCATTGTCAAATAAACAAAGTCTCTTAGCATTTTCTAAAAAATTCCAATATGTTGTATTAGCTGTAGCAATAACATATTTTTTTCTAACTGCCTTAAACTGCCATAAAGCTTCTACATCAAGACCAAGCTCTGTAAGCTCTACTAATGACGAGGGAATTTCAGGCATTTTATTTTGATTAAATTGAAACATTTTACTCATAAGCATTGGCTTTCTTGTAAGAATTTCAGCAAAAAAACTTTTATTCATTTATAAACCTCATGCTTGCA
>CAYJHF010000085.1:463-10461 GCA_964369905.1 uncultured Mailhella sp.
GTTTGACTGTTCAGCTTTTTTTCTATTTATGGCAAAATAAGTGAGCCTGGCAAAATATACAATTGCCCCTAACCCTGTTAAAGCAAGTAAACCTAAGATTTGCCATGACTTTTCCAAGGTAATAATAAATGCTTCAAAAAAACTTGGTGGCAAAGCCATAGGGGTGCTAACTTCTTCTCGCACAGGCATAAGGGTTACGGAAATATTTGGTTGGCTTAAATCAGGAACTGATTTTTCAACCATTTCTCTTATTTGCGGAATATAATGTCCAATGGCTGATTCAGGAGTATGCCTAATAAAAATTGAGGCAGATGGATTAGTAACAACTTCACTGGCTTGATCTTTAACTCCCAGAACCACGTGCACCCTTGAGGTTAACACCCCATCAATCCTAGAAATTGTGTCAGATAATTCTTGAGAAATGGCATAGGCCATTCTGGCATTTTCTTCCGTGGCTGAAGCAATCATACTATCACCGGAAAAAATTGTTCCAAGACTTTGAAATTGTTCGCTTGGTAAACTGTGATAATTTAAAATTTCCAGAGCTTGAACCATTCTGCTTTCATCTACCATAATGGTAAAACCATTTTTGCCCATGGAAACCTTATTGGAAGGAATTCCATTTTTGAGCAATGTTGTTAAAATTTTATTGGCTTCCTTTTCTGTTAACCCTTGGTATAGTTCAATTTCACAAGCAGATAAGCAAAGGGAAATAAATAACATTAAAATAATATTTTTAAAACCGGTAAAGCATCTCGTAAATTTTTTCATAAAATTTTCTTTCACCATATTATTAAACATTTTTTTCCCCATTTGTTTCCAGTTTCTAACCTTGTTGCTTTAAAACTTGCTCAAAACCTTGCGCTCCAAGTTGAGTAGCTTTATTACCGCTTTTAACCTGAAAGCTAAACATGGCTGTAAGGTATTGAACCCTTAAAAGCTCAGCATGGCTTATGTTGCCATTACCAATATTTTTCACTATTTCTTGAATTTCTTTTAAAATTTCCTCAGAATTTAATTCCTTGCTCTTATTTTCAGAATTATTTTCTGCTTGATTAGCTTGATCTACCTTAGGCGAATTTTCCTGCTTCTTTAATATTTCAAGAAAATCCTTTTCGTAGTCATGATTTGAATTTGCTTGATTATTACCTGCTTCAACTTTTTCTGTAGCATCACCCTCTAAATCCAAATCAACTTGATCTGACTTTTGAGTTTGATTTACTTTCTCAAAATTAATTGTTTCGCCATCAATATTTTCAATGGCATTGTCTTTGGTAAGATCATTTTCTTGAAAATTTTGCCCCCCATCACCCATAAGGTTTTGCTCGTCAAATTTATTTTCAAGTCCTTCCAAATCAACTTCTTGCACAGCCATTTCAAATTCCTTCACAAGTTCAGCATTGGGGCTTCCACTTGGTCCTGTACTTTTCAGATCAGAACCAAATGACGTCCCCATTTTATCTAAAGCATCTAAGAGCTTAGATGACGAAGATGCAAAGGAAGAAATTTCCATAATAAATTTTTGTTATAACTGAACACTTAGTAAATCAGAAGCAAGTTTTCCTGAAGGTGTGCTTGTATCATTACCAATAGGATTTAATACTTCATGGGCTTTATTTCTATTGCCTGATAATAAATAATTTAGCCCAAGCATTACAACAGCATCAGGGTCGGCAGGAATTTCTTTTAGCACATCATTTAGCATTTGTTCTGCAACTTCAAAGTCATCAACAACAATATGACTAAAAGCAAGACTAATTCTAGTTGGTACATGATTGGGTTTTATGGTTAAAACTGCATCATAAATTACTCTGGCATTATAAACTTTACCAGTGTGGCAGGCAACGTTTGCAATATCAAGAAGGCGTTTGATTTGATCATCACTTAACATCTGAATACTCCTATAGCTCTGCATAATTATTTTTTTGCAAAGGTCTTTATAAAAAATTAATAGGGCTGAAATATAAATTAATTCAAACATAAAAGTTCTATACAATGACTTGTGCAAAGCTTTTATAGTCATAATTTAAACCATAAAAAATATTTTAACAAATCAACAAAGAACTCTCTAAAATATGTTTATATTTTAATATTGTTCTATTTCATTAAATTCATAGCAATACTTTCTACAATAAAATAATTTATTATAGAAAACACAATTGTATTGCAATTTCAGATGAAATCACTATGTTGACTGCGATCAATCTGCGAAACTAGCAGTTAGCAATCAAACACTGCATGGGCGTGAGTGCATTTTTATTGCACTATTAAGTGCCAAAGCAAGTGTGCCTTTAAAAGTTGGCATTAGCAATCTCAAGTTAAAAAGACTATATTGACAAGCTTTAGCCTGCTTTTTGAGCAATACTTTTTGCTGAGTCTGAAAGGCTTTTTGTCATTGTTGATAAAGATTCAAGCAGAGCATTGTATTGTCCCATTTCAAATTGAATCATTAACATATCTTCTGGATTTACTTCATCTTGTGCAAGAAGAGTATTCATTTCTGCTTGTAAATCCTTACCTCTTGAAGAAATCTGATCTATGCTTGTATTAAAAGCGTGTCCTAAACTAGTGCCGTCAACCATGGTATACCCCTTTACGATGTATCTACATCAGTTAAATAAATTAAAATTTCTCCAAAATACTTTCAGCAGCCAAAATGGCTTCTTGCCCTTTTTGTGCCACAAGCATTTCTTCGGAACTTAATCCTCTATCCATAGAAGCTTTAAGTTCATTTTTCATCTTCAGTACTTCTTCCTTAATAGGATTTAAAGACTGATTTGTTTCAAGCAAATCGGAAAGAGAAACAAAGTTTTCCATACTAAACCTCACAGTTATTGTTTTTATTTAAGTGTAAAAGTGCTTTTTATACCATTTCTATCCAAGCTTATACTTTTTAGGTTAATATCCGTTATAATATAACCTCCGGGTAGAAGCCCACCTCTAAAAATCCTCTCTCCGGTGCTTAATACAACAAATGCCACAGGATCAACAGTTACACTTGTTATAGTAAAATCAAAGCTAGGATTGAGCGATTGCCCTAAGCCTAAAGAGCTTGAGCTTACAACTCCGCTCATGCTATCTGAAGCTCTTGTAGCTTCACCCTGGCTAGGTTTGCTATTAGATATTGAGCTTTGCACTTCCTCATTCAAATCTTTTTTGCCACCCTCAGCCACACTTATTTGTGGCTTTATACCTTCTTGCACATTAACATCATTGTATACAATGTCAACCACAAGAGGTATATCAAATTCCAGGCTAATTGAGTTTAAAACTTCATCAAGCACAACTTTCTGTTCTAAATTCAAGTTTGCCCTAATATAAAGCGTGCCCGGCAAATATTCTAAATTAATAAAACCAAGCTGCGCTTCATTGACAAGGGGGACAAGTTTACTTTGTATCTCCTCTGCATAATGAATATTATAGTTCAAATTTTTATCGCCTAAATCTAGCAAATTGTCTTTAATGTATTGATCGATAAAGAAAAATGTTAATCTATCTTTCAAATAGCTATTAATCACAATTGCGTTTTTATCTTCATCATAAATGACTTCAGGATAAAAACCTTGGCTATTATAGGCCTTTTCAATGGCCATGGCCAAATCATTTTGAACTGTTACATCCATATATACTGGGAAATGCAAACTTTGTGCCAAAAGAAGTAATTGTCCTCTTTCAGCATCATTTTTAACCACCCCTTGTAGCTTTAACCCTTGCCCATCTTCAATAATTCTTAGATTTGTATATCCAGATTCTTCAAGATGAGCTTCTAAAATTTTATAATTATTTGAAAATAAAGTAAATGTTTCATTAGCTGTAATCGTTAGTGAAGCAATCAATACTAAACATACTAAAATAACTAAATATTTTTGAAAATTATGTTTCTTCTCATTGCTCTTTTTTTCCAAGTTTGCAAAATTTTCAACTATAGCTTCATTATCACTGTCAACATTGTTTGCATTAACACTTTGTTCACTGCCAACAATACTGGCTTCGTCCTTAATGCCTTCTTGCTCCGCTTGATTTTTTTCTGTGGAATGTTGTAAACTTTGTTGAAAGCTTGTGGCAACTGCATTCCAAACATTACTAAGAGAACCAAATTCAGTAAAAGCAAAACAGGTTTGCCCTATATAATAGGGAGTTCTTGGCTCTAAAATACTTTCGCTTTCAAGTTCTCCATCTAGGCTTGAAATTTCTCCATCAAGAAGTACTACCTTAATAGTTGCACTTGCCTCACCATAAGGTAAATTTGCTTCACTATTTTTAGCTTCAGAAATTTCAAGCATAATATGACGTAAACCAAGACTTTGGTCTTGGAGTATTATATCTGCTGAATCATCTTTTCCTATGCTATAGTTCCCGTATGGAAGGCTTATTTCTGCTCCAAGGTGAACACCGGAAAAAATGCGTAATGTAATAATATTATTACTCATTTTCTTCACCTTGAGTAGTAGTCTTCTTGATCTTTATTTTTACTACACCCTGCACCTGATCTTTGTGGTTTTCTGCGTTCGTAATTGTCTTGTGTTGGCGAACGGCTAAAAGATTTGTCATCAATGTGATCCGGTAATGTGGGAGTTTCATTATAACGAATAATTCTAGGGGTAATTAAAATCAACCTCTCCATTTGCCTATTTATCTTGCTTTTGGTTTTGAAAAGATTTCCAAATAGGGGAACATTTTTTAATATGGGAACTCCTGATTCACCTTCTTGAACTTGTTCATAATAATAACCGCCAATCAGTAAGCTCTGCCCTTCATTCACAATGGCCTGAGTATTAATTTTTGTTTGTTTAATTGGTGGTAGTGCGCCGGCTGCCGGAGTTGCTTCTGCTGAATCATTTTGATTGTCCTGTACATTGACTGCAAGTTTTATGGAGGTATTCCCATTATCACCTTTGATTATATGGGGGGTTACCCTAAGCACTGTTCCGGCTTCTACTTTAAATAAATCACCTTGAGCCGTTTCAGTTCCTTGAATTTGAACATAGTAAGTGCTCGTATTTTCAAGTGAAGCTTGTACATTATCCACAGTTAAAACAGAAGGACGCCCCAGAACTCTGGCATCTCCATTTTGCTCAAGGGCATTAATTTGAGCTAAGAAAAAATCTGCTCCAAAGGTATAAATGGTTGACAAACTAAGACCTGCTCCACTCAAAGTTCCAAGGGGAGGGTTTGGAGTTACTGTACTTTGTTCACCCCCAAAAGAAATATCCCCTGAGCCTGAAACATGATCACTTACAACATTGCCTTGAAAATCAACGCCAAGATCCCTAGAAAAATCTGAATTTATGTCAACAATGGCAGCATGAATTTCCACCAATTCCACAGGTTTATCCAAATCTTCAATTACTTTTTCATAATATGGCATTCTATAGGCCGCATCATTGATTACAACAGCATTTACCCTTGGGTCAGCCATAATATTTACCGGTGGTAATTCATCAAGACTAGCATTTTGTTTATCTTGCGAAGCTTTTTTTTCTTCTTCAGCTTCATCAGTTTGTCCGGTCGAAGCAAGCCCACTTCCCCTAAGACTTGGAACACTGGCTTGTTTTTGCACCACCCTACTAGGTGAGCTGGTAATTCCCAAAACCATGGAGCGTAAAATACTGGCTACGCCGGGAACCGTAATATCCTGATCCATGCTAGTTAGGGTTATATCATCAGCCCAAGCGTGCTTGAGAGGAAAAACCTTCATCACATAATTGCTAGTTTGAGCATGTTCAAAAGAGATGGCTGCTTGGGTTATTTGCTCAATGTAATGGGGTGGCCCGCTAATGGTTAGCATATTTTCATCAAGTCCAAGTGCAGGCATAAGTTCAGCAGCCACCACACTTGCAGAAACAAGCATTTCATACATTCTTTCTGCTGTCATGGCCCTTGGAGATATAAAAACCCTATTGTTTTCATTTTCATTATAGAAAAAAATTGTGTCGTCAATGCGATACCAATCTACCCCAAATGCACTTTGCATTCCTTGTAAAAATTCAGATGGGAGCATATCGTCAAAACGCCCACTAAGTTCACCTATAACTGCCGGAGAAATGGAGACTTTATAACCTTGAAAGCGTGCAAATTGTGTTAGAACAAATGACAACTCTTGCTTTTCAGCATAGAAAGTAAATCTTTTGTTAAAAACAGGTGATGTTGCATAAGAGTTTGCAGTTAAGCAAACCAAAAAAATAATGGTTAAAAGCAAGGTCTTAAATGCAGACAAAATATACATACTCACCTATTATTTTACAATGTGGTAACAAAATTTTTCCATTTGCCCAAATTATTTAAAAAATCTTTGGCCGCAAGAGAAATATCAACATCTGCCAATTCACTAACATCTTGATGTAGCATAAATTTGTCATTAGTTATAGATAGCACAACATTATTCTTTTTGCAAGTTGAAATACTGTGCTTAGCGCATTTTTCTACCATATTTTTAGCTAGATAATCATCTTGAGGCAGTGATCTTAAATAACTAAAGAAAAATATTTTCCGTCCGTCAGGGGAATGGATATTAAAAATAAGTCCATCATTTAATTCATAAGTAATAATTTGTTCAACATCAGTAATGGGGTTTCTCCAACCGGCCTTTTGGCTAATCTCGGCGGCAACTTTTTCTAATCTCATTTTTCCTCCCTGTAGATAAACACTATTTATGGAAGCATTAGCATATTGGATTTTATAAAATTTTAATAATACTTTGTTATAATTTATTTTTCTATAAAAATAATTCAAAAGTCTACTAAAATAAATTATAAATTTTTATAGTAATTTCATTTGAAATTACTATCCTGTCTGCGTTAGCAGGCAGGAACTGCGTAGGCATAAGTGCAATTTTATTGCACTGTTAAGTGCCTGAGCAGGTGTGCCTTTATTAAGTTGACATTAGTGATGTCAACTTAATATACTATAATTGCTTAATTCAACACGATTTTAAGCAAATAATTTATAAAACCACATTTTACTAATAATGTGGTTTTATAAAAAATAATTTTACAAAATTTTGCTCAAAACTAACCTAAAATCTTAGATCTGGTTTGGTTAGAGTTTTGTTGCATACTATCTTGAGAGGATAAAGCTTTTTGAATAAGTTCCTTAAAGGCATCTTCTAAGGATTTTAAAGCATCAATCATAGCCCTATGTCCTTCAATATTTGCATCAAGTTCCTTAATATTTGCATCAATAAAACTACTCACACTTTGGCTAATTCCACCTAGGGCTTGATTTACACCACCCATGGAAGAGTTAAAGGCTTGAGTTTTTGTATTGAGTAGCATATCTGCTGTATTTTTATTAAAAGTTGGATCTGCAGCGGCAGATTTAGCATTTTGACTAACACCGGAATTCATAATTTTCATTGAACCAACGCCTTGAGCAATGCTCATTGCTCCGGAAACAACACCCATAACCAATTGAGTTACAGCTTTTGCCCTAAGTTCAGAAGCTTGTTCTCTAATATCAGAAACAATGGCTGTGGTTTCTGCTGCCCGAACTTCTGAATTCATTCTTCTTTGTTCCGCAGAAAATTCAGCTATCATGGCCAGCATACTTGCCCCCATGGTTGGCACTGCATAAAACACCCCATCATCAATGGCATTTTGCACATATTTGCTAAGATCATCTAAAGTATAATCCTTATTTGGATCTAATTTTGGAGGTGTATTTCCATCATCTAAGCCCGGAATTCCTGACTCTGCGCCCGGAATTTGATCACCTGAGTTTGTTGTTCTTGCACCCGGCACAGCATTGTTATCTTCTTCGATATAAAAATTATTACCACTGCCGCCTACTCCACCTACACCTGACATAATATCACCTATTTTCCTTAATTTTCAATATTTTACGCAAAAGAAGGGCTAGCATTTGCAATGGAGGATTGTGTTTCATTGCACCCTTCAACTATATCATTCACATCTTCCAAAAGAGCATTCGCCCTTTCCATTTTGGACTCAAGCAAGGCCTGTTCCATTTCTAAGGCTGCCCTAATTTGCTCTAAAATAGCTTCCAATTCTTTTTGAGTCGCTTGTGAGTCGGCTATATTATAATCAACAACGGCCATATGGATAGTTACTATACCTTGGTTGATGGCTAAGCAAGAATTGGCTATATTCATAATTTTTTGAGCACTATTCAACATTTGAATTGCTTTGTCTGCAACTTGAGTGGCATTAGCAGCTATGGCAGTTGCAGAAGAAACTGAAGCTGAACCAAAGCTAACCGCAACGGTTGCTACAGTAAACGCAAGCTGCATAGCCATACCAAACCAAGCAGCATCTTCTTCGCTCATACCCATACATTTACCAAGTTCTGTAAAACCTGCCGCCATGCTGACTTTTCCGTCAGTGGCCAGCGAGAGCACCGAGTCCACCACAGCAATGGCTGCCATTACCCCTCCTGCGATAAGAAGAGGGTTAGCTGTCATAACACCAACTGCAATGGTCACAGCTGCCGCAATTGCGCCAATAATTGTTCCTATGATTTGGAAAGCCTTTAAAAATCCACTTAAAGCTTCCTTTTTTCTCATTTCTTCAATTTGCTTGGCCAGTTCCTCAAGCTCTTTTGCATTATTTTCTGCAACTTCTTCTTGTTTTGCTTCAAGGTTTTCAACCCCTGTTTTACAAGCAACCTTTCTTTGTTCAAAACTTATGGCGTCAAGCAAAGTTTGAAGTGACAAACCGGAAGTGCTAGACGTGGGGAGATCAGGAAGTTCTCCGGTTTTTGGAATAATACTTGAGCCAAATTTTTCATCTTTTTTGGTAGGAAGCTTTGCACCATCAGGAGCAATTTCATTAAAAACAGCTGCCACATCTTTAAACAATGCTTCAAGATCAATTTGTTGTTGTGTATAATTGGAAGTTACATTACTCATTATTTTCTCCAAAAGCTAGGCTTCTATTTCAAGAACATTTAGAAGTTCTTTAGCTTTATTTTTATATTTTTTGTATTCCAAATTGTCGCTATTTTCAATACCAAGCACAGAATTCAAAAAATTAATGCCATTGACTTTATCACCCATTCTAAGGTAGCAGTGAGCTGCATAAAAAAGTGGTGTTGGGTTCTTTAATCCATCACTAAGAGCGGCTAAGTAATAAGCTTCAACTGCTCCAGCATAATCTTCAAGGCCTTGCTTACTACCTGCAACACCCATCCAATATTTACTTTCATTATGTTTATACACACAAAGTGCTCTAAAAATAATTTCAGAACTGTGATAATCTTTGGCCATATAAAAATTGTGCCCCAAACCATATAAGCTATCGAGGAGCTTTTGATCCATATTATTAGCTTCAAACAGGGTTGTTCCTTCTTGTAAAGCTTTTACCAACTCCATGGTTTCTGCGCCGGCGGGTATTTCTTGTTTTTCCTGCATAAGAACCTCTATAATAAAAAATTAATTAGTAAAATAAACGTACTTTTATATTAATAAAAGCCAAAAAATATCTATTTTTTCTCAAGGGCAATTAAAAGATGCTCAGATTTTTCCAAGCACTTTTTATGGGCAGGATCGTTTGCATCACCCATAGTGAGTATGCCTTTCAATGCGTTTATGGCATTTTCAACATCGCCTAACTTTAAATAACATTGAGTTGCATGATAAAATGGAATTGGATTTTTTAGCGTTTCAGCCATACCGGCATAAGTGTAAGTTCCAATGGCTTCTGCATATTGCTCTGTAGCCTGTTGGCAACCAGCTAAGCCCATCAAATATTTATACTCTTTGCCACTATAAAGGCACAATAATTGAAAGATTTTTTCTGCCTTTTTGTAATCTCCGGCAGTATATAAATCGGAAGCTAGAGCGTAGAAACCTTCAAGAACTTCAGGGTTCATATTAGTTAAATCTGCAAGTGACAAACCACTATAAGCACCTTGCATCATTTTAGTAAATAGCTCTTCCGTAAATTCAAAATTTTCTGTTTGCATTTTTATCCCCTTACCAATTGAGTACATTAGTTTAATCTTACTACACCTTGTCTGCGAGCTGTACGCCCTGCTCCACC
>CAYJHF010000086.1:0-10443 GCA_964369905.1 uncultured Mailhella sp.
TAAAAATCATGATCTTGTTCAAAATAAAGAACACAAAATAACATTCGTTTTTCATCAAGAAATTCTAGATGATTTTTACTCTACTTCTATATCTAATGATATGTCTATAGAATTGGAGAGTAAAGATAATGATAGCTCCGGTTCTTTAGATCTTCCCAATAGATATATTGAAACTATTTTTGAATTATTTTGTCGTTCTAAGTTATCAGATTTCACTTTACTTGACTGGCTATACATTAAAATCTTCAAGTTATTTACAAAAAATACTCCTCAGCCTGAATGTAAGGTGATTTTATCTTTTACAAACTTTCCTAGGTTTGACACTATTCATATTGAGTATGAACCACGCTTATTTTTTCTCGAGCATAGTGTACGCACCAGATTTGTTAAATTCTTAGAAAAGTTCATTTTTTCCTATGAAGAAGAAATCCAACGTAGAAAAAAGACTAAGTACATCTTACTTGGTACTCTATTTTTAATAAATTTCCTCTATCTTTCCTACACTTTTTATTCTCCTTTCAAAACCTACCTGATTGATTTTGCTTATTTGGCAGTTATCATCTTTGTTTTTAATAAAATATATAAATATATGACTGGGCATTAATATGAATAGCTCTAATAATATTGAACAAAAAGTTTTTAGTGAGGTTATCCATGCTTGAATCTATACAAAATACTGACTTTCAATGTCCTTACCGATTTGGAATGGCTTGCATTGGGCATAAATGTCCTAAGTGGACATATATCCTGCAAGTTCGCCCAAGAACTGAAGAGGAATTATTCTTGTGGTGTTCCTGCTTTTCTAAAGATGGAGCTAGCATTTATGTAAAGCCAATGTGTCCTCTTTTTAATGTTGTCTTTAATGAAAACTCAATAGCTAATCCATCAAAAGAGCGGAACCCAAAAGGGAAAACAATTCCTGATGTTTTATGGTGCAACGGCTGTATTTATCGTTATGGCCGTTGTGGTGGGTGAGTTTATGGAAAATACTTCTTTTGAGTAAAACGAAACAGCCCTGCTGTCTATGCACCGTGGTGGGTGTGTACTGATGAGTCAGCCACTCAAAAAACATCTATAGCCAAAGGAAATCTATAGAAAAAACAAAGAGCTGAAAAAAGCAAAAAGCTTATGAGGTACGAACTCATAAGCTTAATATAGAGTAATTCATTGTATTGTTACTCCTAGCATTGTTTGTTGTTAGGACGTTCAAACAATAGAAATACAATACCCGACTTTGCAATAAGTGTCAAACACTTTTTTGGTCTGGGGTCTATATTTTTTGCCTTTTTTTCAGTGAAAAGGACACTCACATGGAAGCTTTTGTACCTACCCAGCAAAGAGGAAATTTTATTATGACACCGCAATTTATTTTAGAAACAAAAACCCTAGCTCAAGGGGCAAAAACGGTATTTGCTGTTTTGGCCAGTTTTGCTCGCTCTCGTTCCTATTGCTATCCCTCTCAAGACACCATAGCGAATAAGGCAGGAGCCTCCAAAAATTCTATCAGAGCATGGCTTAATCAATTGGTTGAGCATGGTTTTCTAAAGATTGCAAAAAATGAAAATGGTAAGAATGTCTATCATCTTTTTTGTCCAAAAGATAAGGACAAACAAGAAAATCAAAGCCAAGAGGCTATAGCAAATTTTGATAGTCCTATAGCAAAATTTGCACCCGAAGTAAATAATATTAATAAAATTAACCAAATACCTCCCTATAATAATACTTCGTTAAGTTCAGCTATAAAAAACACTAACCTTCGTGATGGCGGGGGTGAGATTGTTAATTTTTCTTTTGAAAATTTTTGGAATGTTTATCCACGCAAAGAAAATAAAGAAAAAGCAAGAATTTCATTTTACAAGCAATTAAATACAAATAATTTGCCAAAATTTTCGATTTTTCAAAAGGCCATAGACTTTTTCAAAGACACTGCTCAATGGCAAAGAGAGCATGGCCGCTTTATTCCACAATTACATAATTTCATTTTTGATAAGCGTTGGGAAGATTGGACAGAAGAGTACCAAAAGGCCGACAAATGCAAACAACCTACTGCTCCGCCAAAACTTGAAAGCCTTGAGGAGCGAAGAAAACGCAATATAGAGTTTGAACAAGAAAAGGAAAAAGAAATCGAACGAGCCAAAAAGCTTGATGAGGCATGGGGTAAATTCCAAAGCTATTTTATACATGATAGCTCACTAAATCGCTTTTTGGCCAAATGTATTTTTATTGAAAAATTCAATAAAGGTTGGTTCTTAGAAGTCAAAACAAAACCAGCGGTTTCAGTGTATGAATATTTTAAACAGCATAATTTAATAAAAGCGAGGAAATAATGCCAAGACAAGGAAAACGAGGTCCACGGATACCACATTCTATTGTGAATGTTGAACTTATAGCCAATAGAGATTTTATAGAGGATATGCTTTTAAAAGGCCATAGTGTTTGTTATATTCATGATTTATTGAAGAAAGATAAAAAAATTACCATTGGTTATCACTCATTACTTCACTTTTGTAATAAGCATTTCGAATTAAATTTTCCAAGACCAAAACCTAAAAAAGGAAAGGTGCAAGGCGATGAAAATAAACAGTAAAATATTAGCTTTTGCTTTGCTCTGCTCAGTCATTCCAAGTTTATCTTTTGCCAATGAAGCAACGCAAAATCAGCAAAAGCAAGAAACAGCTCAACAATTATTTGAGCAATCCTTGGAACTGCTAAAGCCTTTGTCTGATGAGCAAATTAAGCAATTTAGAGAGTTTAGCAGACAGCAAGAAGAAGCAATTGCTCCGTCTATTCCACATCTTGGCACAAGAACTGTTAGGGTTAAGTTAGAGCCGGGTAATAGCCCAACAAAAGTGTTTACAACGGCCAATACTGTAACTGCTCTTGTTTTCCATGATGTAACAGGTTCTCCTTGGGAAGTTACTTCACTCACCAATGGTTCACCTGCTTATTTTCAGATATTAAAACCGGAGATTCCTGAAGGCAACTTGGTAAATATCTTACCCTTGCAGTCTAATGCTTCGTCAAATTTGATTATTACCTTGAAAGACAAAGATATTCCCTTAGTTATAGCCTTGCAGTCGGACAATGTTAAATCAAGCAAACGCAACGCCGATTCCATGTTGCTTATACAAATAGCCCAGATGGGGCCAAAAGCCATCATTCCTGTAGTGGAAAGAATTGAAGAAACTGTCAGTTCCAGCATGATGTCTTTCTTGGATCAAGTTCCTCCAGAGGGAGCAAGACTTGTAAATACCAGCTCAAATATTCCAAACTTTAAAGCTTGGCAATACCAAGATAAGCTTTTTGTTCGCACAACAAATCTTTTAGTTTTTCCTTCCTGGACTGCCTCAGTCAATGGTGCTAATAGCGTAAAATGCTATGAAATAAGCAGTCCAAGCTCACGACTTTTACTGTCCGTGGACGGTAAAATCCAAACCATAGATTTGGAGCTTTAATATGAATAAGAATGAAACTAAGAGAAGAGCAATAATTTTTGGTGGCTTAATTGTAATTGTTGTAATTGCAATTACTTTTCTTGTTTTGACATTTTTTAACAAGGATAAAGTTCAATTACCGTCCAATGTTTCCGGTGCTAAATCTGACAATATTCAAAGTGGTGTTGCAGGTGATAAGGCTTCTGAAAAATACAATCAAATGATTGAAAAGCATGACAACACACAAGCAGATAAGGCACAAAAAAGCGGAGAGTCATATTTTTCTATTCCCACCAATAGCCCACCACCTCCTGTGGAAGACACAGCTCCGCCTCCTCCCAAGGAAGAAGAACCGCCTGTGCAAAGTTCTGTTGTGAGAATTGATAGTGTTGAGCAACCAAAAACAGCACAGGCAAGAAGGGCTTTTACTCAAGATGAACTAAAGCGTATGGCCGAAGCCATTACTATGCTTGACGGTCAGCTCAATGCCCAAATAACTCAAGGGGCAATTTCCTTTCTTACTTTGCCTCAATCACTTGAAAATGTGGAACAAAATATTTCTGACCCTGCTGAACTTATACCTTCCGGCAATGGTTTTGCAAAGGGTGAAATACTCTATGCCATTGTTGAAACAGCCATCAATTCAGACGTTTCATCTCCTGTTATGGCCTCGGTAATCAGCGGACAACATCGAAAGACTAAATTTATTGGCTCATTTGCTCGCTTTGACAAAAGGCTTGTTGTCAAGTTTGACAGAGCAATTTTACCTGACGGCAGTGAGGTGGAAGTGGAAGCCTTTGCCGTTGATCCAAATACAACAGAAGCCTCCGTTGCCAGTAAAGTCAATACTCACTTTTTTTCACGCTGGGGAGGGCTTGTTGCGGCCAGTTTCTTGGAAGGTTTTGGCGAGGCTACAAAATTTAGCGGAGCTGAAAGCGTAGATAATGTTTATGGAGAATCCACCGGGGGCATGGTTTTTAATGACTACACCGTTTCGGATCAGCTCTGGATCGCCGCCGGCAAAGTTGGAGAAAGAGCAAGCGAAGTCTTTGCTCAAAATTTCAATCGTCCGCCAACTGTTTATCTAAATACCGGGGCAGAAATGGGTATTTTAATTTTAAATACAGGGGGGTAAGCTATGAATAACTACATTGTAAACGCCATAAATGTGCTGACTCCTTGGTGGGGAGCAATGCACATTCTTTGCTACACACTGGGGGTAGCTCTGTTTGTTTCCACTTTCTATGTGTCATTAAATAATGCTCGCGAAAGAACACCGCATACTTATATGTGGATGTTTATAGCTTCAATTATTTGCTTTAATCTACCTGCATTTATGGATTCTGTTTCATTTAGCATTTTTGAAACAGCAAGTGCAGATAGTATTTTAACATATACGTCTGATGCAACTAACGGTTCTGAATACATTACATTTTCCGTTAGAGCTGTAATGCTAATTGGCTTAATCGGTGCAATTCGAGGAGTAAATTATATGCGTGACACACCGCAAAGAGCCAAAAATATGCCAATGGCATTAACCCACATGATTGGAGGTACACTGGCAGTAAATATCGTACAATTTTTACAAACAATAGGTTCAACGGCAGGTGGCGATGTAAATTCTTACATCGAGCTTATTTTCTAACATTTTATTCTATTAATAGGATTTTGACATGATGAAACTATTTGGAAAAAAGAAGAGAACATCTTCTGCTCATGGATTGATTGCACCAAACAGTTATAAAATGAAAACATCTACTAAGATTGCAATTTTCAATTTTACTGTTGCTTTTGCAACAACTGCCCTTACTTGTTTCTTCCCTGAAATTAGCCTTGGGGCTGATCAAGGCATAGGTGATATTGGCAACAATATAACCGAAAACTCAAAAGGCGTTGCCGAAGCACTGCAATACGTAGGTTATGCAGGTGGAGTTGGTTCAGCCGTTTGGGGTTGCTTTGATATGTATCAAGCAGGCAATGGACGTGGAAATGCAACTTATGCTTCGGGTGGCAAGAAAATGTTAATTGGTGCTTTGTTACTTGGCATAGGGGCTGTTATTGGCTCCGGCTCAACCACTATTTTCGGTACAGATGAAACTACAGGCCTAGACGACTTAGGGCTATAACCAAAAGCTCTGCATAATAATTGTACTTAAATATAACCTGAAAAACATTTATGCAGGGCTAATTAAACACGGAGGAACAGATGGGATTTTTTACTAAAAAGAATAATAAAAATAAAATTGATGTGCCAAAAGAAACTCAATTAGAGGAAACTCAAATAGAGGGAACTCAATCATCTGTTTCTCCACACACTAAAACAGAAAATAAGAAAAATAATAAAAAAAGTGAGTTAGCTCAAAGTTCTAAAAACCCACTTGGTGGCATAGCTTGGTATGAAAAAAATTATTATATGGCTATGAAATTAGCTGTATTTCTAGCCTTTTCTTTGATTGCCTCCATTGGATTTTCAGTATTTCTATATATGACAAGGCCTACTCCCATTTATTATGCCGTCACACCGGACTTGAGAGTTGCCAAGCTAGTTCCTTTAACTCAGCCTGTAATGACAGAGCAAGGCTTGCTTAATTGGACAAGTCAAATTGTTACATCTTCAATTTCCTTAGATTTTGTGGACTGGAGAGAAAAACTTCAATCAATACGACCGAATTTTGCAAGTGATGCCTTTTCTTCTTTCACCAAATCCATGAAAGACGCAGGAATATTAGACCTTATTCAGTCAAAACGCTTAAACCTTTCATCAGTTGTACAGCAAGCTCCTGTTATAACCAATTCCGGTATTATCAATGGTTCCATGTCATGGAAAATTGAGTTCCCTGTTCTACTTTCCTATGAATCTTCACAAGGGGTTGAGCTTACCCAAGAACTACTCGCAGAAGTTCTGGTTTCAAGAGCTTCAACAGTAACAACTCCGCAAGGTGTTGTAATTAAACAAATGATCCTAAAAAGGAATTAGTTATGTTTAACACTATAGGTAAAATGCAAAGAAGTCTTGAAGAAATTTTTGGCAATCCAATCTATTCTTATTGTCGCCTTGAAACTGTAGAAGAGGGAAATTTAGTTGCCGATGACGGCTCTTATATTTCGCTCATAAAGGTTGAAGGCACACTCACCCATAATGGAGTTGAAGAGTATTTGAATATTGTCAGTCAATTGAGTGAAAAGTTGCAATCAACTTTATCTCAAAAAGGACATTGCATTCAAGTTTTGTTTGAATACAATCCGGATAGTTCTGAATATATTGATAAACTTTTTGCTCCATCTAAATTTACGGCCAAAAATCTTGGCCTTGACGTTGAAGATTTGCTCTCTTCTTGGAGTGAGAAATTAAAAGAATTTTGTTCAACGGAAAGCCTTTATTTTATCTTATGGACACGGCCGGAAATTTTGCCGGACTCCATCAGAAAATCGGCACTTAATGAAAGGAATAAACGCTCTGCAACCGTTCCTAACTTTGAATTTTTCCAAAAAATCAATCGTGGAGTTGAAGCCATACTTGAAATTCACAATGGTTTTGTGGCAGGTATTTTAGACGCATTAAAAGCTGTTGATTTAATACATGAAATTATCAACGCCCAAGAAGCATTAAGAATAATTCGTTACTTTATTGACCCTCATATAACCTCTAAAGAATGGAGAGCGATTATTCCGGGGGAAAAGTTATCAGCTCGTCCTGCTGAGCCTGACTCTTCAAAACTAAGAGTTTTGGAAAATACATATTATCCGGACTTAAAGTCACAACTTTTTCCACGCTCCGGAGAGCTTTTAACTTCAACCACAATGCAGGTAGGTGATAGAATTTATAGCCCATTGATGATGACCTTTATGCCTCAAACTCCCAAGCCATTTCAGGAACTATACCGAGTTATTGCACGAAAAAATGAAAAAATTCCCTATAGAATATCATTTTTAATGGAACATGGTAATGCTTCCGGAAGTCTTAAGACAATCTTAGCCACAATTCTTTCCTTTACTTCTGCCGAAAATAAGAAATTCACCAATGCCATTGATGATTTGAAAGAATTACAATTAGACGGTGTTTGTTGTGTTAATTATCAAATATGCCTAAGCACATGGGTTGATTTGCTAAAAATGCCTATTGATGAAGCTAAAAAAGAACTTAAACGCCGTTCCAATGAACTTGCCAAGGCTGTGCAAGGTTGGGGAACTTCCGATGTTTCTGAACTGATTGGCGATCCATTATATGGTATTTCAGCCACCGTTCCTGCTCTTATGCCAACATCACCATCACCAATTACCATTGCACCGCTTGAAGAGGCAATTTCCATGTTTCCTTTCCGTTCGGCTTCGCCTTGGCAAGAGGGTTCTTTAATATTCAGAACACAGGACGGCAAAATTATTCCATTTTTGCCAAACTCTTCTGAGCAATCCGCTTGGATTGATCTTGGTGTAGCTCCTATGGGTGGCGGTAAATCTGTATTTTTAAATGCTTTTAATTTTGCCTTTATTTTTCAACCCGGCCTTTCTCGTCTGCCTTGGATTTCCATTATTGATGTAGGCCCTTCAAGTTCCGGGCTAATTACTTTGATTAAAGAATCGCTCCCAAAGGAAAAGCAATATCTGGCCGCTTATCACAGATTGAGAATGACTGCGGACTATTCTATTAATCCTTTTGATTTACCATTGGGAAATCGTCAGCCTTTGCCCTCACACATTGCTTTTTTAATCAACCTCTTATCGCTTTTAGCTACTCCACTAACCGAAGATGCTCCTGCTGACGGAGTACCGGGGCTTTTACGAAGAGCAGTAGATTTGGCCTATGAAGAGTGTATGGGTACAAATTCCAAACTATACCAAAGAAATATAGTTCCTGATTTGGACAGCTTACTTGCAGAGCTTGATATGCCCATTGATAGCCATACAACATGGTGGGAAGTTGTAGATTTCTTATTTAAACTTGGACATACCCATGAGGCCACAATTGCTCAACGCTATGCCGTGCCACTTCTAAGCGATGTAACCAGTCAAATCAATAAAAATGTAGGTATACAGCAAACCTATCCCAAAGAGCTTTGCTCAACTGTTTGGCGTTCCTTGATGGACGCAATCCATGCTTATGTCGTTCTAAAAGAACCTACTCAGTTTGATTTGGGTGACGCTCAAATTGTCAGCCTTGATTTGGACGAAGTTGCACCAAGAGGCGGAGCAACAGCCGATAGGCAAGCGGCCATTATGTATATGTTGGCAAGACATATTTTGGGGGCAAGATTTTTTCTTATGCCTGATGATGTTAAACTAATGCCTGAGCTTTACCAAGAATACCACGCTACACGCATTGAAGCCATCAGAGAAGACCCAAAGCGTCTTTGCTATGATGAAGCCCATCGGGTAACCAAAAACCAATCAGTGGCAGGGCAACTGCAAAATGACTTGTCCACCATGTCCAGAGAAAGTCGTAAATGGAATTTGAGTATTGGCTTATATACTCAATCCATTGAAGATATACCGGATATTATTATCGAATTGGCCACAACAATTACTGTGCTTGGTAGTGGAACAACAGAAAATGTAAATATGCTCCAAAGGCGGTTTGGATTAAATGGGGCTTGTACTTATGCCCTACCACGGCTTGGAAAACCGGGGGCAAAGGGTTCAAACTTTCTTGGACTTTTCAGAACAGGAAATGGCCTTTCTCAGCTTGTTTTGACCTTGTCTATCTCAAGCCATGCCTTATGGGCTTTTTCAACCACAACAGAAGATGTCAGTATCAGAAATAAACTTTATAAACAAATGTCTGCAACAAAGGCTCTAAAAATACTGGCCGAGAAGTTTCCCGGCGGTTCTGCAAAAAGAGAAGTTGAAAGAAGAAAAGCACTTGTTGAAGACTCATCACAAATTGGTGATGATCAAGTGGATATAATCAATAACATTGTAAAAGAATTGGTAGGTTAATATGAAAAAACTATTCTTTATTTTCACATTTACGTTTTTGGCCACAACAAAAGCTTATGGTGCAGGTTGTGATTGTGGCACAATTTCAATGATTGTTACTCGAAGTGCAACCACCGTGACTCAATCAGTCAACAATAATACCAATGTTCAAGCTCAAATGCTCAAGGTGGAAATCAATAATGCGGCCAGAAATATTATAGGTACTTTACAAACTCAAACCAAGAGCATTGTGTCTGCCATACAGCTTTTAAAAGAAGACTATCACAAAGTAGCCAAATCAACGGCAATAGCCAATGAAATGGCCAAGGTTGAGGAAATTTTCGGAGAAGAATCAAGGTCTGAACTTCTTTGTGGTGGTTCAAATGTGGCCGCAGGTATACAAATAGGCTCTCAAGCTCAAGAGACTTTGTCTAGTGGTTTTAGAGACAATCAAATTGCTTATAGCAATAATCCCAATGCCAAATCACTGGATTTCATTGATCGCATTATTGCCGATGGACACCCTGAAATCGGTGAAATGGTGACTACCATAATTTCACCCAAAAACCATACCTTATCAAGTGCTGAGGTAAGCTTGGCCAATGAAAGCATTAAAACCATTGCCAACCCATTCCCACTTCCCATGCCCACAACAGAGCAATTAAACACTCCTGCAGGTGAAGGCTATCAAATAGCCAGAACCATTCAAGAGGGCAAGAAAGGGATAGCTATGGAAGTTTTGAACGAAAATGTAGCACATCACTCTCCTACTCTGCCAAACGACATAACCACATGGGCAAAGGAACAATGGACTGCTTCAGGAGGAACCGGAGAAGTTCCGGGACTGGTGGACGGCAAAATGAGTCAAGCAGGGTTATTTGCTCTGTTATCACAGCTTAGAAGCGGAAATCCCAATTGGATAACCGAAGTGCAAAAAATGACCAATATGGGCGTTGCTCGTGAACAATTGGTAATTGACGCTTTGAACTTTGAAATCCAAAGACAAAATAATGAAATTCTCAATAAACTTTTAGTAATCGCTTCATTGCAATATCTCAACTCCATTGAAGCCAATGACGAAGCTAAAAAAGTTTAT
>CAYJHF010000087.1:0-821 GCA_964369905.1 uncultured Mailhella sp.
CATATTTTTGATAAAATAGTTATTTACGATGACAATGACTTTAAAGGCTTTAGAGAAAGTATTTTAAATGAAAAAATTGACATAGTTCTATCGGAAAATACTGCAGGATTTAACCCAATGGCAATTTTCTTTAGTAGAGTTGCCCCAATCCAAATTTATTTTTGGGATAGGTGTATCTCATTTGCATCTAATTATTGTGATTATTATTTACTTTTTGGTGAAAAAAGCATTTATAAAACTTGGCATAGTGATAAAAAACTATCCCATGAAAAAACAGCCCTTATGGCAAATAATTATGTTAATCCAGTTTCTGTTTCTACTACTTCAACACCTTATAATCTACAATCCCTTGGATTACCACAAGGGGAAAAGTATATATTCTACCCCCAAGTATTGAGACGCTTCATGATTGAAGATGATTATATTGTTAAAAAGTTTTTAGAAAATAATCCTCAAATGTTTTTCATTATATTATGTGCGTACGGTATTTCAAAGGAAAGCTATTATTATCGCTGGAAGAAGAAAATGCCACAAGTTCTGGATCGTATTATTTTTATGCCAAGACTGCCTTATAAAAATTTTTTATGGGTAGTGCAAAATGCAGCTTGTATTTTAGGCTCTTTTCAAGGTGCACATGGTGGTATTACTAATCCTACAGTTTTTTCTATGGGGCAGCCCATAGTAGCCGGATACGGTGATACTTTTTCAAGCAATCTAACCAAATTTCAATACCATAAAATGGGCATTGACGGCTTAATTGCACATTCTCATGATGAAGCTATTGAAATTTGTCAACGCCTTATAGATTACCCTGAATGGAA
>CAYJHF010000087.1:831-10243 GCA_964369905.1 uncultured Mailhella sp.
AAAGCCCAAAAATCTAAGGAAATCCTTGATAATTTCCATAAGCTAAATAATCCTATGGACGCTTCTTTGGAGTTACAAGATTTTCTTATACAAGCCTATGAAAGGGCACTTTTAGGCAAAGCACCTGAGAATTGGGATCATGGAATGTTTGAAGATGATGATAATTATGAGGGGGCACAGTATTAATGGAAGATAATAATTCTTTACCTAAAATTCCTGCTCTACTTTTAGCTGGCGGACTTGGAAGTCGTCTAAAGCCTTTAACCAATGATATTCCTAAGTGTCTTGTTCCTATTCTTGGCCGCCCCTTACTTGATATTTGGATAGAAACTTGCTTAAATTTTAATATGGCTCCCATTATTATTAATTTATGTTATTTATCTGAAAAAGTTGAAGAATATTTACAATCTTCCCCCTTATATTTAAAAAATAAGGAAAAATTTATTTTACTTTATGAAGAGGAGTTGCAGGGTACAGGGGGCACATTGCTCTCACAAGAGTATATTCTTGATAAAAATACATTTTTTGTTGCCCATGCTGATAATTTGAGCTTTTTTTCCATGCAAGATTTTTATACTATCCATAAAAATAGACCTGAAAACTGCATAATAACTGCCATGACTTTTACAACTAATACTCCAAAAACCTGTGGCATTTTTGATTTAGATAGTCAAAATATTGCCAAAGGTTTTTATGAAAAAGTTGAAAACCCACCAAGCAACTTGGCCAATGGTGCTGTATATTTTATGGAAGCGCAAGTATTTGACATTTTGAAACAATCTGATAAAACAAAGCCTGATATTAGCCTTGATTTATTGCCATATTGTCTTGGACGCATTCAAACCTTTCATAACGATACTTACCATAGGGATATAGGAAATATTGAAAGCTATAACACAGCTCAAAACGATATGAAGAAATATTTTTCAAATTTTTTCGTATAATGGAATATAATAATGACAAAGCATATTTATGTACTTGGAAGCAATTCATTTTCAGGTGCTCATTTTGTAAAATTTGCCTTGGAACAAGGTTTTTTAGTTACAGGCATAAGTAGATCAGAGGAATATAATCCTGTATTTCTACCTTATTTAACAAGTGATGGTTTACACCCCAAAAATTTTACATTTCTTCAAGCTGATTTCAATCACAATGCCGCTCAAATTATTGAAGCTTTGCAAAGAGATAAACCTGCCTATGTAGTAAATTTTGCAGCCCAAGGCATGGTAGCACAAAGTTGGCAAAATCCCAAACAGTGGTTTAATACAAATACTGTAGCTCCTTTAGCCCTTTATGATACTTTACGCAGTCTTGACAGCCTTGAAAAATTTGTGCAAATTTCCACACCTGAAGTTTATGGTTCAACAAATGGACTTATTAAAGAAAGCCTGCACTATGAACCAAGCACACCCTATGCTGTTTCAAAGGCAGCTGCTGACATGAATTTAATGGCTTATCATAAGGCTTATGGTTTTCCAGTGGTTTTCACTAGGGCAGCTAATGTTTATGGCCCTTGCCAACAGCTCTATAGAATTATTCCAAGATGTGTTTTATATTTTTTACTGGGTAAAAGCATTGAACTTCACGGTGGTGGTGAGAGTATTCGTTCCTTTATCCACATGACGGATGTGGCAAATGCCACAACTAAGGTTATGCTTGAAGCAAATCCACCGGAAATTTATCATATTTCTCCTGCAGATGGAGAACAGATTTCAATTAGAGATTTAGTCTATCAAATTGCAAAACAGCTAAATGTACAAGCAGAAAATCATATTAAAATAGTTGGAGAAAGGCTTGGTAAAGATGCAGCTTATTGTTTAGATTCAAGTGCACTGCAAGATAAGTTTAACTGGCAAGATATTATTTCACTTGAACAAGGCATAGATGATGTTATTAGGTGGACTAAGGACAATTTAGACGTTTTAGCTAAACTTCCACAAGATTATATACATAATGAGTGAAAATAGATTTAGCGGAACTTGGCAGGAATATGCTAAGCAAATGAGTGACTTATTTTCTTTAGTTGAAATTACTAATGAAAAGCAAGAACAACTTGAAGTTAATGATGGGTTTTTGAGTTTTGCTAAACTTGCTAAAACTTGCAAGGAAAAAAATGGTGAAATTGTTTTTATTGGCAATGGTGCAAGTGCATCTTTAGCCAGTCATTTTTCTGCAGATATTTTTAAAAATGCTAAAATACGCACAAGAGTTTTAACAGATTTATCTTTGCTCACAGCCATGGGAAATGATATTTGTTATGAAGAAGTGTATGCAACACCATTAAAACAAATTTTACAAGAACAAGATATTTTGGTGGCCATAAGTAGTTCAGGTAATTCTAAAAATATTATAAATGCTGCCAAAATAGCTCAAGAAAAATGTACACTTATTACTTTTTCTGCTTTTTCAGAACATAATCCTTTGCGTCTGATGGGCAATATTAACTTTTATGTTCCTGCAAGCACCTTTGGCTTTGCTGAAAGTTGCCATGCCACATTACTGCATTATTTTACGGATAAAATCATCTAAATTATATAAGGAACTTTATGACTGATCTTATTCAAAAAATACAAAAATTAAAACAAGAAAATCCAAAATTAAGAATAGGTTTTGTATCCGGTTTATTTAAAATTATTCACGTTGGTCATATTCGTCTTTTACGATTTGCCAAAGAAACATCAGATATTTTAGTGGTAGCAATTGCTCCAGATTCTGATCCAACAATAACTCAAGCTGATTATCAAGATAGGCTGGAGGCCATTGAATCGGTAAACTTGGTTGATTATTCAACAATCACGCCTGATTTATTAGCTTTTTTAACTGAATTAAAACCAGATTTTGTAGTCAAAGGTAAGGAGCATGAAAATAATTTTAATCATGAGCAGGCAATACTAGATCAATATGGTGGACAAATTTTATTTACTGCCGGCTCAACCAGTGTTTCTTCTTCTGATGTTAAATTATCTCCTTTACCTACAACTATACCTTTAAACTATCCAAAGGATTTTTGTGAGCGACATAATATTAAAACTCCTAATTTGGCAAATACGGTAAAATCTTTCAGTAAACTCAATGTTATGGTGATTGGCGACATTATTATTGATGAATATATTAGCTGTGATCCTCTTGGAATGTCACAAGAAGATCCGACCATAGTAGTTACTCCAATTAAACATGATAAATACCTTGGCGGGGCAGGGATTGTGGCTGCTCATGCTGCTTTACTTGGAGCAAATGTTGAATTCTTCACAGTTTGCGGTGACGATGAAACCGCAAAATATGCAGAAACAAAGCTTGATGAATATAATGTTAATGCCACACTTATTTTAGACAAAACTCGCCCAACATCTTTAAAGCAAAGGTTTAGATGTAAAGGGAAAACCATGCTAAGGGTAAGCCATTTACGTCAACATGCTATTGCTCAGGAAATAGTTCTAAAGCTTGAAAGCGAAATGGAAAAGCGCCTTGCAAAAACTGATTTATTGATTTTTTCTGATTTTAATTATGGCTGTTTACCACAAGTTTTTGTTAATAGGCTTATAGAAAAAGCTGTTAAGCTTGGAATTAAAATAACTGCTGACAGCCAATCTTCATCGCAAATAGGTGATGTTTCACGCTTTACGAATACCACACTTCTAACCCCAACAGAACGGGAAGCCCGTTTAGCTACAAAAGATTTTGAATCAGGTCTTGTGGTTTTAGCCAATAAACTTATGGAAAAAACTAAGGCGGAAAATATTGTTATAACCTTAGGAGAAGCAGGGCTACTCGTTCAGTCTGAAATAACTGATCAAATTATTGCCCTAAACCCTATTGCCATTGACACATCAGGAGCAGGAGATTCATTCCTTGTGGCTGCAAGCCTTGCCCTAACTGTAAAACCCAATATTTGGGAGGCTGTGAGTATTGGTTCCATTGTGGCGGCAATGCAAGTAAGTCGTGAAGGCAATATCCCCTTAGAAAAACAAACTGTGCTCAACCAAATTCTTAAGTGGAAAAAAGTATAGTTTACTAAAATTTAGAAAACATTAAAAATTTAATTTAGAAATCACTTAAATTTCTTGAAGTTTTGTAAAAAAAAGGCTAAGTAAGCTTTGTAATATTGTTAATAATTTTATTTATATATTCGTAATTTATTTTAAGGAGTTCAAATGTCACAATATAATAGAGAAGACAAGCATAATAAAGAAGCGGGAACAGCTGAACAGATTTTACAAGAAATGCACGAAGAAATTGCACCAGAAGCCACGCCACTTTGGACCTTTGTTAATGATAATGCTCCTAAAATTGTAGCCATTGTGGTTTCTGTGGTGGTGATTATTATTGGAATAGCTTTTTATCAAGGCTACCAAGAAAGTGCTCTAGAAGAAGCTAAGCTTGAGTTGGCAATTATTAATTCAAATAATGATAATGCAAAGCGTTTAGCTGAGTTAGAAACTTTTAGAAATAATGCACCTACTGAAATTTTTCTAGCTATTGAACTTGAAATTGCCAGAACAGCTATTTTATTGAATGATATTTCAAAAGCAGAAAATGCTTATGCTAAGGCCAGAGAGATTGAGGGAGATAGTGCACTTGGTTTAAGTATTGCTGTAAATTTAGCTGATATTTTTGCAAGGCAAGGTCAAGCACAAAAATCATTAGAAATCTATGAAAGTATTTTGTCAGATATTCCTAGTGAATTTCAAGTGGCCATATATGCCAATATTGGTGATCTTGCACTTAGTGCAAATCTGACAGAAAAAGCTAAAGAAGCTTATACAAAAGCTTTAGAAATACTACCTGAAAGTGAAAAAGACAGCATAGATGCAGATTATTTTAGAAGAAAGCTCAAACAACTTTCATAATGATTTGATGTGTTTTTAAGCGTTAATTAATCAGGAAACTATATGCAAAAACAGTCAAATGAAATTCTTAACTATTTGAAAACATTAAAAAAAATTGGAGCTTATGTGGGACCACAACGCCCTTTAGGTTCTACAGTTGAGATTTTTTTGCAAAGTTTGGCAAAAAAACATGGCTTTTTGCGGGTTCACTTGGTGCTTTTTGAACCTGAAACAGGCTTACTTAGGCTCAGATCTGCTGACAGAATACAAGAAGCCAATGAAGCAACCTATTCTCCGGGAGTTGGTGTTACAGGTCAGGTTTTTGCAACCGGACAAGCAGTAATTATTGAAAAAATTAGTGATGATCCTCATTTTTTAAGCCTTTTATTTTCAAGAACAACACTTGAAATGGAAGAACTTGCTTTTATCTCAGTTCCCGTTCTTGCTCCCATTGGTACAAATCCCATGGATGGTAGAGAAGTTCTTGGAACGTTAAATGTGGATAGTCCGGTACAAGACAAAAATGCCTTAGAGCAACAATGTTTATTTTTGGAAGTTGTGGCTTCCTATATTGCTAGTTTGGTTGCCCAAGTTCAAGATGAAATTTCTAGGATTAAACGCTATGAAGTAGCTTCCAAAGTAATGAGTTCTGATCTTTTGTTTGCTTCATCAAGGGCTATGCGTCAAGTTATGGAGCAAATTAATCACTTTGCTCAAGGAAGATTTCCTGTTCTATTGCAAGGCGAGATTGGTGTTGGTAAAGAAATTTTAGCCAAAAGAATTCATAATGTAAGTTCTCGTAAGGATATGCCATTTTTGATTTGCCATTGTTCTGTTATTCCACCTGAAAAAATGTATGCTGAACTTATGGGCTATCAAAAAGGAGCTTTTGCCGGAGCTGTGCATAGTCATAAGGGGCTATTTGAACAGGCAAATGGTGGAACTGTATTTTTGGAGTCTGTAGAAAAGCTAAGTTCGCAAGCCCAAGAAGCCCTACTTGCTTTTTTACAAAAACAAGAAGTAACTAGAATTGGTTCAATAGAACCAATTGCCCTTGACGTTAGAGTAATTGTTTCTTCTACTGTACCTCTTGGTGTGCTTATTGATAACATGGGTTTTAATAGGGAGCTTGTAACAAGACTAAATCTTTATTCTTTACATATTCCTCCACTTAGGGAACGCAAAGAAGATATTATACCCTTGGCTGAACAAATGCTATTACAAATTATGGAAGAAATAAATCAAACATTAAGTTCGGAAGATAAAAATGATGTAAAAACTATTTCTTATCCAGCTTCCCAGTTACTTACAAAATATTATTGGGCAGGTAATCTACCTGAACTTTATAATTGCATGGAGCAAGCTGTAAAAAATAGTAAGGAGCAAACCATTAGAGCAGGTGATTTGCCCATTGCTTTACAGAGTATAGAAAATGACTTAATAGAAAGCGATGATTTAGCCTTTGCCGAGGCTGTTGAGCACTTTGAAAAAGAATTAATTGTAGATGCTTTAATTAAGGCCAATGGAAATATATTAAAAGCCACAAATATTTTAAAAAGTAGTTATCGTATAATTAATTATAAAGTAAAAAAATATAACATTAATGCACGGCAATTTATGGTTAAGAATGTGTAATTTTAGTTTTTTTTGCGTATAAAATTATTGAAATCACTAAAAAGAAACCTAAATAATGTAAATAATTACTTAAATGATAAAAAATTGTTTTTTCTTGTCTTAAAGCCACATAAGAACTAAGGCTTGCATCGACAAATAAATCAGTATTTGCTAAAATTCTTCCATAATCATCAACAATTGCACTAATTCCTGTATTTCCAGCCCTCAATAAAAATCTTTTTTGCTCAACTGAGCGCATTAATGATAAATGTAAATGTTGCAAAGCTGCACTGCTTTTGTCATACCAAGCATCATTACTAATGTTTATAAAAACTTCTGCCCCTTGCTTTACATCTTTTTGAGCTAAATGAGGAAAAATTGCTTCATAGCATATTAAAACAGATAGCTTTTTTTCTGTAGAATTATTGCTTAAAGTTAAAATCTGTTCACTACTTCCGGCAGAAAAACCACCAATTCCTTGAAGTAAGTTTTCAAAAACATTAGGTATAAAAGGAATACTTGGCACATATTCTCCAAAGGGAACTAAATGCCTTTTGTCATAAAATGAAATTTTATTATCTTGTAAGAAATATAAACGGTTGTAATATAAATAATTTTCATCTTCTTGTGAGTTCTCAATAGCTTTTAACCCAGGGGCTCCAAATAATAAATTCCTATTTTTAGCAAAGTCTATAATTGTTGCAGTCAGTAGTTCGTCACGCTCCCAGAAAAATGGCAGAGCAGTTTCGGGAAATAAAAATAATTGCTCTATATTTGTTTGATGGTTTGGCAATTTTTCGTCTAAAAAATCTAAATTTTCATAGCTTAGCCTAAGATATTTTAATACACTAGCTTCCTGAAAGTCTTCATTCCATTTAACAGCTTGAGAAATATTTCCTTGAATAATACTAAAAAAAAGTAAATCTTGCTGAAAAAATATATTTTCTCCATTTTGTATAAAATTTGGTGATAAATATAAGTGTCTTGCCGGAGAGAGTAAATTAGGATTACTATAATACTCAAAATAATTAAAATCATTATTTTGTACAGTATTTTCTTTCATATTGGTAAGTTGCTCTTCAATAATAAAAGTTTGATCTTGATTAAGCCCGTAAAAAAAGCCATTTTCAGCATAACTTTCTTTTAATCTTTCTCGCCCATAAATATTAATCATGGCAAAAATCACAAAAGCAGAAATAAAACAAATACCCTGCCCAAAAATATTACTTTTATCTTTTAATAAAAAATAATGAAAACCCTCAGCCAATAATACAGCAAGTCCGGCATAAAGCCCCGAGAGCCCAAAAGCACCTATTATACTAGCTAATTGTATATATTCAGGCAAGGGGGCAAAAGCCGAAGAAAGAGAAAGCCATGGAAAGCCTGTGAGTGCATAGCTTCTTAACCATTCTAAAATATAGAATGAAAAAACTGCAAAAACTATTTTTAAAAATAAATTAATTACCATTACTTTTTTTAGTAAATAGGCAAAAATTCCACCCCATAACCCAAGGTAAATTCCCATAATAATAACACAAGGCACTGCTAAGAACCATGGAAATTGACCGTAAATATAAACAGCATTAAAAATGAAATACATGGCACTTGAAGAGCCAAGTAAACCACAAAGCAAAGCATCTTGAAAAACTTGCTCACTAGATTTAGCAATTAAGTACAAGCAGGCAGGGTATAATAAAACCAAAAATTCCAGTTGAATAAATGGGTTTGGAAAACCTAAAAAAAGGCCAAGAGCACCAAAAACTATATAAAATTTGATCATTTAAATTCCATAATTTTTATTTTACAATTATTGCAACAATATATTTCTTAAAAGGAGCTTAACAATTATCTTTGCAAAACTCAATCTTTGTAATAAACTAATTTCAGATTTAGTATATAGCAATTTCAATTGAAATTATTATGTTGATAAAACTCAGCAAAATTCATTGCACGGTTTTTTTTTGAGAGGTGTTTTTATGAAAATATTAATGAATATTGATGAAATAAACAGAACATTAGAACGCTTAGCTTTCCAAATTCTTGAAAAACATAGTGAGCTTGAGAATATAATCTTGGTTGGTATTCAAAGGAGAGGAGTTAATCTTTCTGTGCGTTTAGCCCAAATTATTTCAGAGCATACTAATAAAAGTGTCCAGCTTGGCAGTCTTGATATAAATCTCTATCGTGATGACTGGACTTCGCTGGCTAATATACCGTCTATTTCATCATCACAAATTCCCTTACCTATTGAAGGTAAATCCATTATTCTAATTGATGATGTACTTTATACCGGAAGAACCATAAGGGCAGCCTTAGAGGCCATTTCAGATTATGGCAGGCCTGAACGTATTGAACTCTTAGTGCTTATTGACAGAGGGCATAGAGAACTGCCCATTTCTGCCAATTATGTTGGAAAAATAGTAAATACATCCTTAACTGAACAAATTGATGTGTTAATTCAAGAGCGTGACGGAATTGATGAAGTTAGGCTATTACATTCAAATAAATAGGTTTATAAAATGGATAATAAAAAATATTTAGAACGCTTAACTATTATTGTAAATGATGATGATTTTCCTTTAGCTCAGGCCCTTGTTGCTAAGCACTTAGTCTATGGTTGGGAAGAGGAAAGCCTGTTTGATGGAAGTATTTGCCTAACTTGTCACTGTGAAGATATTAAGATTTTAGATGAATTGGCAGAAGAAATACAAGGTTTTTTGCCAAAGGCTCTGATAAAAAAATTACGTATAGAGCAAGAAGACTGGGTAAATGCTTGGAAGGAGTATTTTACGCCCATAAGTGTTGGTGATTTTCTAATTATTCCTCCTTGGCTAGCAGAACAAAATGAAAACCATAAACATAAAATTATTATTGAGCCAAAATCCGCCTTTGGAACAGGCCATCATGCCAGTACTGTGCTATGCCTTGAAGCCTTAACAACTTTAAATAGTGAAGGAAAAATTAAGGCAGAA
>CAYJHF010000088.1:0-10197 GCA_964369905.1 uncultured Mailhella sp.
ATAACCTTTTTCAAAAGGTTTTTCCCCCGAAAGAATATAAATTAGATTGACGTGGCTAGTCCACGCTGAAAAACACAATTTTTATTTTACTTTATTAGCCATACTGCTGTACTCTTTTTTTAAATCAAAATCTGCAAAAAAGTTGCTTGTTACAAGCTTATTTCTTGCAGATTTTTTTGTGTTCTTTTTGTTAATTTTACTTTTATTAACAATATGTTATCACATTTTTCAGCATCGATTTTTTAAATTTTCTGTATTAACACATTACATTGAAAGTTTTGTGCCAACAGTGGGGCCAAGTGGAGGAAGAGCTATATTTTCTTCAAGTAAATGTTTTATTTCGGGGTACATGGGAACAGTTGTTGTAGCCATGGCAATGACTTCTGTGCTATCCATGTGAATTAGGCGAATGTTAAACCTAATGCCTTTAGTGGAAACTGTATAAGTTCCGGCCATAATAAGTTCTGCTGCAACGCTTTGCTTTGATAAATTTGCTCTTTCGCGAGTAAGGAATAGTTCTCCTACTCCTGGAGTCATTGTGACAGCAGTGCTTTTTCTAATTTCAAGAATTTTATAGCCCTTTTGCTTTAATCCTCTGGCCACTTCTTCACTCATTTGACGGGCTAGGGCATTTGTTCTGGTCAGATCATCTAAGTTTGCGCTAACTGTAAAAGCAATTCTAAGTTCGCTTCTACTGTGATTGTAGCCCAAAAGTTTTAATAATTGCTCATCTAATTCACGCACAGCATTATTTGCCGCCTTTGGAACATAGCCACCTGGTTTTACATAGTCCCAAACCCTTTCAAGTTTAGATCTAAATTCTTCAGAGGCTTGAGTATTGCCGGCAAAGCTAAGGGGCATAAGCAGTGCAATTAGTAATATAATAATTTTTCTCATGGTAAATTCCTAATAAGTAAAATAAATTGTTTTTTCAGGAAGGAAATTTTCATTCCATATAAAAAATAATCTAACGCACAGCGCGAATAACCCTTTGCATATCTTCCATTTCTTTTTTCAATTGTACTATTGCAGGTTCTGAGGTTGCAGAAGATAAAGCAATGCCATAATAGTGATAAGCCAATTCATAGCGCTGAGCATTACGCATTTCCATGGCAACTTTCCAATTGCTAAGGGTAAAATTGTCTTCAGCCACCATTATATTTTCTCCACCGCAAGCCATGAAGAATAAGCTTAAACATATTAATAATTTTTTCATATTAATTACCTCTTCGTCCTTGAATAATTGGCAATTCACCGGCTGACAAAATTGGTTTTGGCGGTGGGGGTGGGCGATAATCATGGCCTACCATTCTGCTAAGTAAGGGGTTTAGGGTAAAAACAGTTTGGGCACTTCTTAAAACCATGCCGTCAAGTCCTCGAACAAGCCTAATATTAAGAAATAAGTGGCTATTGTCCGCATAAAATGTTCCGGTCACAAGAACAGCATTACTATTATTTATGGCAATGTTATAATCATTATTACTAACGCCAAAGGCAAAACCATCTCTGTTTAGAATAATGCTTCTGGCGGAAAAATCACGCACCGGAAACCCTCTGTTGTTGAATTCATACATAAGAGCTTCACGCAAGTATTGACCGAAGGGAGTTGGCATCATAAGATCGTGTTGAGGAGTGAAGGTTGTAATGTAAGCAATTTTATCTGCAAGACCGGAAGCTTGCCAAGTTTCAAGAAGCTGTGAAGCAACTTCCCTAACCTTTAGGCGCACTTCATGTGCGTCTAAGTAGGCCCTTGAGGGATCTAAATCGTTGGGAATGGGAATTTGTAAAAACTCATCACCTGTTGCGTCCGGCAAAAGTAGGGCACTTGGAATTCTATCGGAAGAATTTGTTTTATATCTACCCCCAGGCAAGCTAACTCTCCCACTTCCTTTACCCTCAATGATAGTTCCTTGATTATAACATTCCAAATCTTCTGTTGGAGTGAAAAAACCTCTGTTTCTTTGCCCATTATCATTGGCAAAAGCTTGCCCTTGGCAAAAAATTAGCAATAAGCCTAAAGAGATATATAGATATTTTTTTATCATAGTTTATTAACTCCGGTTAATGTGATAGCGCATACTTCTCTTTTCGACAGAAAATAAAAAAAGTTTAGAGCAAGAATAGAAGTGCTTTGCCGATTCGTTAAGTGATTGTTTTTTGAATGTTATTTAAATATTTTCTAAATTTTTAATTATTCCATAAGAATATATTGAGTTTAGATCTTTGCACAATTTAGGCAATACTGATTAATACACTAATAAATTAAAATAATTTTATTTTTATTAACAATATATTGTCACATTGTCATATTTTTCAGCATTGACTAAATCACTATATTTTTAGCGTGGACTAAAGTCTTTTTTTCAACTCATTATAAATTGCTAAGTTAGCAACATCATACATTTTCCTTACGTCTAACTTTTGAGCTAAAAATAACTCTAGGGCAACAATTCCTTGATGGATAAGCATGGCTAGGCCATTAATAGTTTTAAGTTTAAGAAGACTTGCCTGCTTTAATAAATTTGTTTCCAGAGGGTTATAAACCAAATCGCACACTGCTGTGTTTGAGTTTAGCTGATTTAAAAAATTTAGATTTGTAAATTCATCATAAGAATACATTCCCAAAGGTGTTGCATTAATTAAAATCGCACAATCCATAAGGTTAGATAATTCTTCCCATTTTTTAAATGTTATGTTTTTATTTTCTATGATACTTGGTATTTTTCTAGAATAAACATTAACATCAGCTCCTAAATTTGCTAAAGCATAAGCAACTGAAATTCCTGCCCCTCCAAATCCAAGAAGAGCAATTTTGGCACAGGGATTTACATCATTATACTCCAATGCTCTGATAAAGCCAAGAGAATCTGTATTATAACCATGTAGAAGATTTTTTTTTCTAACAACTGTATTAACCGAACTAATTTCCCGGGCAGAGCTGTCTAGTTCATCAATATATTTTACAATATTGTGCTTATGGGGCATTGTTACATTAAAGCCATGCAAATTTTTAGCTTCATTTGAAAAGATCCAATGCTCAAGCTCTTCATATTCTACACAAATTTTATTATATTGGATTTGAATTTCAAGTTCTTTTGCCATGCTACTATGTAGAACAGGTGATAAAGAGTGACTTATTGGATTGCCAATTACAGCAAGATTAAAAAATGAATTATTCATAATGTTTGTAGCTTAAGAAAAATTGCAAAGCCAGCAAATATCCTTGAAAGCCAAGGCCTGAAATTTGTCCAATACAGGCCGGGGCAATAACGGATTTATGCCTAAACTCCTCTCTTTGATAAATGTTTGAAATATGAACTTCAATACTTGGAATTTTAATTGATTTTAAGGCATCATAAATTGCATAAGAATAATGTGTATAAGCACCTGCATTAATGATTATTGCATCAAAATCAGGGTGAGCATTTTGTATAAAATCAATAAGAACACCCTCATGGTTAGATTGAACACACTTCAGATTAATATTATGATTATTTGCAAATTTTTCCAAACTATTCTGTAAAAAATTATAGTCTTGTTGACCGTAAATATCTGGCTCACGAAGTCCAAGCATATTTAAATTTGGTCCGTTAATTACTAATATGTTCATGCAAAATCCTTATGCTTTTCAAATGTGTTTATAATAAATTGGGCTGTTTTTTCTATATCTTCAAACTCTGAAACTTTAAAGTCTGCATATTTATTGTATAAGTCTTTGCGAGTTTTATATAAATCAAAAAGTTTATTTTTATCATTTTGTAGTAATGGTCTATTTGAAAGGTTAGCACTATTTAAAATTTCAGCAGGTTCTCGATCTAAGAAAAATATTAAACCATTTTTTACCAAAGCCTGCATATTTAATTCATTTAAAACAACTCCGCCCCCTGTTGCAATCACAGTATGATTGAGCTTTGCAACCTCACAAGTTATAATATGTTCTTGTAAGCGGAAGAAGTTCTCACCCTTGGTTTGAAAAATTTCTGATATTTTCATATTCAGCCTTTCTTCAATTAATTCGTCAACATCAATCATAGCAAAGCGAAAGTTTTTTTCTAAATATTTAGCAATGGTGGATTTTCCACAGCCAGATAAACCAATTAAAACAATATTAGGCATAATTATTCTCAAATAACTTGCTTATGGCAAGAGCTGTAACACTTTCAAGCACAACCACTGCCCTTGGAACAATACAAGGGTCATGCCTCCCCTCAATTATAATATTTTTTTCTAAATTGGTATTTAAATCTATCGTGCTTTGCTCTAAACCTATGGAGGAAGTTGGTTTAATTACAACCGAGAAATGAATAGGCATTCCATTTGAAATTCCACCGTTTATTCCTCCATTATGATTGGTATTGCTATAAACTTTACCATCTTGGTTAAACCAGTTGTCATTGGCTTCATTTCCACGCATTTTTGCCAAATTAAAGCCTGCGCCAAACTCAATACCCTTAACTGCCGGAACGGCAAAAACTGCTTTGGCAATCAAGCCTTCAAGATTTTCATCAATTCCTGGGCCGCCAAAGCCTGCTTCAAGTCCACAACAAAAAACCTCAATAATTCCTCCAAGAGAATTATTAGAAGCTTTTGCATTAATAATTTTTTCTTGCATAAGCTTTCCACATTGTTCATCAATTGTTGGGAAATCTTTGCTTGCAATTTCTCTTAATTTTATCATATTTATATTTGCATTATTAAACTCACTATCACAAATACTTGCAATTTCGCGAACTCTAGATAAAACTTCAATTTTATATTTAGCCAAAAATTGTTTAGCAACTGCACCGGCAAAAACCAGTGGTGCAGTGAGACGCCCCGAGAAATGCCCCCCTCCTCTAAAATCATTATGGCCATTATAACGAATATGGGCGGCATAATCAGCATGGCTTGGGCGGGCTAAAAAAGGATTTTTTTTATAATCCTCAGATTGAACATCATTATTTTCAATTAAAGCACAAAGAGGTGCTCCTGTAGTAAACCCATTCTTAAAACCACTAACTACTTGAAATTTATCTTCTTCGTGACGACTTGTGCTAATAGATGTAAATTTTTTGGCTGAACGTCTTTGTAGTTCTTTATTAATAAAGTCAAAATCAAGTTCAAGACCGGAGGGCACATTTTCAAGAACAATGCCAATACTTTTTCCATGAGACTCACCAAACAATGTGTATTTCATAAAAATCCCAATAATGAAATTATTTTTACTTGCTAAAACTCATTGACTGTTTGCTCAATACGCATACCAAAGTGCCTGCCCCCTGCATCGAGCTTACATAGAACTTTATCACCAATTTGCAGTTTTACAACGCTTACAGCCTCACCATTTGGCTTAGTCAAGCATATAGTTTCTGCATTTTGTAAAAAAATACTGCCGATTTTATCAGCAATTTTTGCCACAATTTTTAGCATGGGACGAATTTCAACCTTAGCTCGCCCAAGAGTTATAAGGCTTGTGCTTCCATCAAAACTTACAGCTTTCATTTCGTGGCCTGCCCTTAGTTCTTCTAAATAGCAAGTACGATCCATGGGCAGCTGAATATAAGCGTGCACAGCACCGGCATTCACTCTAAATGGCCTTGAGGCAACATAGGGATTGCTTTCGGTTTCAGCGTGAACTAAGAAACTAAATTCACTCGAGTTTCCAATAAGTAAGCCCTGACCTTGTTTAAAGATGCTTAAACAATCAAGACAAACCCTGTGCCCAAGCCCAACATTTTCTATTTCAATGATTTCTGCCTCTTGTAACAATTCTTGCCCTTGGCTTTGTTCACACTCTGTTATAATTTTTTTAAATTGGGTTAGGCATTTGTGATCAATAACTATAGCATAAACTCCGGTTTCCAAAATTTGACTGGCCAGCTTAGCTTCTTCAAAGCTATTTGCTTCAAGTATTACATTCTTACTTACAGCCAAAAGGTTTTCCACGGGAATAATTTCCCAACCATGTTGAATTATAAGTTTTTCATTATTTAAAAGACTGTTAGAGATTGCTTTTTCATCTTCTTTATTGGTAAGTTGAAAATGTGTGAAATCACTTAGAGCATAAACTTCAACACGAGCTAGAGATTTTATTTCTTCAATATGAGCTTCTTCAACTATTAAAGCATTAACCCCTGATTCAATGGCGTAAATAACGTCTTCTTTTACATAAGGAATACTTTTATAATATATTTTAGACATTTTAATTCCAAGTTCAAGTTTGTTTCACTAAAAATAAAAGTATTTAGCAAATAATTCTTATGCTAAAGGGTATTTACCGCAAGTAAATTTTTCACCTTCAGGGCAAAACTTTATTCTTTCACATTTTGCTCCCGCATGGTTAAAAATTTCAGGCAAAACCTTTTTGCATTCAGCAAGCATTTTATTGGCACAATTTCTAATTTCCCATTGTGCTCTTGTGCAACAGCGATGTTCAAAAAAATTAAATAAGGAGCGACAATTCATGCTAACAACAATATTTGAAGAAGTGGCTTGTGGTAAAACCATGCGCGCATCTTCCTTAGCTAAACTTCCTCTTCCGTCTTCTTCCAGCATATTTTTTATTTCTTCATAAGTGGCCATCATATTAGCCATAAAGTCTGTATAACGTGATAATATTTTAGGATTTTTTGCAATAGCAGGCGGAACAACATAGTCCATATTTTTGGCATCAACATAACGCTGACTTTGCTGAGAATAGGAGGCTATTCTATGCCTAACAAGTTGATGAGTTAGCGCCCTTGAAACTCCAGAAATGGCAAAGGTGAAGCTGACGTGCTCCAAGGGGCTAGCGTGCCCTGTGGCCAAAATTTCAGTAATAAATTCAGATTGTTTTTCTTTGCTAATTTCACCATTTAGCAATTGCTCAAACATTGTTCCCACAAAACCTTTATAATAACACTGCCTAAAGGCCGCATAAATTACGGAGAGAGGTTCCGGAGTATAACTCAAAAGTTTCACGTCTAAACTAACTTCTTGCATTTTATAGACCTTATTTTTGTAGATGTTTATAAGCTAAACTTGTAGCCATTCTGCCTTTAGCAGTGCGTTTAATCAAGCCACACTGTATAAGGTATGGTTCATAAATATCTTCAATGGTGCGCACTTCTTCAGAGCAAGCCACGGCTAAAGTCTTTAGTCCAACAGGCCCACCATCATAGTGTTGGATTAATATGGATAAAATCTTTCTATCCATTTCATCAAGCCCCATTTCATCAACATCAAGTCTTGAGAGGGCACTTTGAGCTTGGTTTGCGTCTATTCGTTCACAGCCACTCACACTGGCAAAATCCCCAACACGTCTAAGCAGACGGTTGGCAATTCTGGGTGTTCCTCGTGAGCGTTTGCCTATTTCCATTGCTCCATCAGAACTAATGCTCATTTTCATAATTCTGGCTGCCCTTGTTACTACTTCACAAAGTTCAGCCGGAGTATAAAACTCTAGACGGCTTATAATGCCAAAACGATCCCTGAGCGGGGAAGACAAAAGCCCAAGCTTTGTGGTTGCACCAACCAAGGTAAATGGTTCAATGTCAATTTTTACTGTTTTAGCCGCCGGACCTTGTCCGATAACTAAATCAAGCTTAAAGTCCTCAAGGGCGGGGTAGAGCACTTCTTCAACTTGCATGGGCATTCTATGAATTTCATCAATAAAAAAAACATCATTGGCTTGTAAGTTAGTCAAAATGGCTGCTAAATCACCACCTCTGAGCAATGCAGGGCCTGAGGTTGAAACAATATTAACTCCAAGTTCAGAAGCAATAATGTGTGCCAGTGTGGTTTTTCCAAGCCCAGGATTACCATAAAAAAGCAAATGATCCATGGAAGTTTTACGCTTTTTGGCTGCGTCTAAATAGACTCGCAAATTTTTGCGTAGCTCCCCTTGCCCAACAAAGTCTTCCAATCTTCTTGGGCGAATATGCTCATCAAGCTTATTTAGGTTGGTGGCTAAATCATATTCTTGTTCTAAGTTGTTGTTATTCATAATAGTTATTTATTCTTTGCCAGTATTTTTAAACAAGCTCTTAAGGCTTCACTAACAGATAAATCTGGTTCATCTTGTAATACTTCTTGTAATATTTGAGAAACTTGCACTTCTAAATAGCCTAAATTAAGTAAGCCTGTCATGGCATCTTGATAAACTAAATTATTATTGCTTATAAGTTTATGGCTTGTTCCGATTACACTGTCCTTTAGTTTATATTTTAGCTCTAAAAAAATTTTCTGACCATTTTGCTTACCAATTCCGGAAACCTTAGTTAAGGCCATGCTGTCGTCCCTAGCTACAATTTGCCGTAAATCATCGGGACGAAAAGCAGATAAAATACTTAATGCAGTTCTGGCTCCAACACGATTAATTCCTATAAGCATCTTAAATGTTTCACGCTCTTCCCACGTTTCAAAACCAAATAGTTCTTGCGCATCTTCCCGAACAATAAAGGCAGTAAAAAGAAAATAATTCTCACCCTGATGAGGAAGATTTAAATAAGTGTGATTGGGAATAAAAATTTCATAACCTAAGCCAAACTTAGTTAAAATAACCACACTTGTGGCAGTTTTTTCCAAAACTAAACCTTCAATATATGCTAACATAATAATTACCCTTTACTTACTGAGCCAAATCTTAGCAAATTTATTTAAGATTTTCAATAGGTTGTTTTTTGGATTTTTTTCGTTCGCAGGCTATTATATTTTCAACATCGACTAACTATTTAGCACCATGTTTTTTTAACAGGGCAACAACACCTTTATGGGGGCTTTTTTGTGCCAATTGTAAGGGGCTTGTTCCGTCCTTAGCTGTTTTATTTGGATCAGCGCCATTGACAAGAAGAACCTCAACAACTTCTTTTGGTTGATAAAATGCGGCCAAGAGCAAAGCTGTTACATTTTCATCTGCCACAGCGTTCACATCTGCCTTATTATCAATCAAAGCTTGCATGGTTTCTTTATGTCCATTTCTGGCAGCAAACATCAGAGCAGTTAAGCCATTGGGATTTGTAGAGTTCATATTTGCCCTATTATCAGCCAGTGTTTTTATAAGTTTAGCTTGCCCATTTACAGCAGCAATTATTAGAGCATCTAAGCCATCTTCATTTTTCAAACTTATGTCAGCACCATTGTTAATCAAGAATTCCATGGTAGCTCTATGTCCATTTCTGGCTGTAATCATAAGGGGAGTCCAACCCTTATTGTAGGTTGTGTCAATATCTGCCCTATTATCCAAGAGGATTTTAATTATTTCAGTATTTCCGTCCACCGCTGCAAGAATTATGGCGCTGGCTCCATCATTTGTGGTGGCATGAATATTAGAACCACCACGGCTCAGAATTTGCACAGCATCTACAAAACCTTTTCTGGCAGCAATCATCAAGGGGGTAAGCCCAAGCTTATCCTTGGAGTGTATATCGGCATTATTTTGGAGCAAAACCCTTATAGCTTCAGTATTTCCGGCCACTGTGGCCACCATTAGGGCATTTAAACCATCATTATTTTTAACATGAATATCAACACCACGCTCTAACAAAAGTTTCATGGCTTCAATATTACCAAAGCCCGTGGCATACATAAGAGGTGAACCGCCGATTTCATCTTTAGCGTTGATGTCTGCACCGGAGTTAATGGTTGCCATCACGTCCGCTGAAGTTGCTGTTTTCCAAAATTCGGGTGAAAGTAGGCGGTTTGCCATGGCATTTGGGGCTATTAGAATTGATATAAAAAGACATATAAGTAGTTTAATAAATATTTTTTTAGACATTATTTTCTCCATAAACTTAATATATTCCTGTTTACCACTTATGATATAATGCCGTCAAGTAATTCAGACGCCTATTTATTATAATTATACAAATATTTTTTATTATTATCAATTAGTTATCATATTTTTATGCTTGCAGTGATAAGCCAAAACAAGGCAAAATAGCAATAAAAAATAGGGGAATATTTATAATTTATTTTTAAGTGAAAATATTAAAACTAAAAATCTTGACTATTGTATCTTGAAATAGTATATTTTACAATAAGTTACTTTATTAAGGACAATAAATGCCAAATAAAATTTTTATACAAGGTTATGGCTTGGCTGGTGTTTCAGCAGTAAGAGATTTGCTTAATGAGTTTTCTACTATTTATGAATTTAATAGAAATTTTGAATTTGATTTATTTAGAAATAGTGGTGGAATTTTTGAGTTAGGGCAACTTATTGAAAATGCAAGTGTTTAC
>CAYJHF010000089.1:0-10169 GCA_964369905.1 uncultured Mailhella sp.
TCTTGCAGATTTTTTTGTGTTCTTTTTGCTAACTTTACTTTTATTAACAATATGTCATCACATTTTTCAGCATCGACTATATAAATAATTTTTGCTTATACTTCTATTCAGAGCTTGCTTCTGATTTTACTTGGGCTAGCTGTGTTTTTAGTTGAGTCAGTTTTGTTTCCAGTTGTTGAACTCTAGCATTATTTTCTTGGTTAGCATTGGTTGTCATTGCACCGGCAATGGAGGTAAGTTCGCTTGAAACTGTTTTTATTTCGCTTTCTAATTGCTCAATAATGCTTTCCGTTGAAGAACCGCTAGAGCCTCCACCCCCTGATCTATGTTTATCTAACACTTTTTTAAATTCTTGTACTGCTCCACTTGCTTCTTCAGAAGACTGTGATGAAGTTTGAACTGTTCCAAAACCTGCACTAAAAACTGAATTTCCGGAGTTTTCTTGCTCTTGGAGCATTTTTTCATAAAGGGCTTTGGCCTCATCTGAAATCCGCACAGTATCACCGCTTTTAGTGGATTGTTGTGGATTTTGTGATTTTACACTGTTTGCAAAATAAATTCCGGAAATATTTTGTATTTCCTGAGCTTGATTACTATTTTCAATTTGCATACTCACCCCTTTTTTCTATAGGTAATTTTTTCCTGTAGCCTGTCTTTTTATAATAAATATGCAAAAAATATGCCTAGAAAAGATCTACTTAAGCAGAAATGGAAATGTTTACAACAAATTGGTTTTATAGGTATAACATTAAAAGTCCACATATAGTACTAAATGATGTTACCAAAGTATGAAATTACAACAATCAGAAAAATATATACATTTAATACACGAAGAATATGTTTAGGGCATTTTTGGAAAAGAATTGTCCTAAAATGCCCTAAACACTTCATTGGAGCATGGCGACATTGAAGTGCAAAAAGCAAGAATAGAAGTGGCTTTGCCACTTCGTTAAATGATTGCTTTTTGAAAGTTATATGGTTTAGAGCAGGTTCAATCTTTATTGAAACTGCTCTAGAAAAATGTGTCAGCTTACTGTTAACAAACAAAAATTTAAAACACTGCACAATAAATTGTGCAGTGTTTTAAAAAATAGGATTTACTCTTCAAAAAACTAGCTTGCGCTCAATTCAAGGGCTGTTAGTTTACTTGTTCCGTCCGGGTGGACTAAATAGGTATAGCCACCTTCTAGGTTTTGTACTCCCTCTTCTCTTGGTACATCCGGTCTGGTATAGGTCATTTGAAGGTCGCCATTATCCAGCAATTTAACATCAATATTCATGGCACAGTGTTCGGTTTTTGGAACTCCTGTTAACCGTGAAAAGGAATAAATAGGGGTCATGCCTGACTGAGCTAGGCCATATATGGCTGCCGCGGCTTGCCTTTCATTGCCACCACAAAGTCCTCGTACAGTATCACGTACGGTATTTGCAATGGTTTGATTAGCATCAACTCTAGCTTGACGAGATGCCTTAAAAAGGTCACCATGCCCATCTGGTAGCTGGGCTAACTCAGAATTTGAAAGACCGATAAGTTCACCATTTCTAATGGCATTTTTGATTGTGGGAGGGAAATCTGCTAATTGTTCATCTGTATATTGTGAACTATCGATAGTGTGCTCTGGGGGTAGTGCATTGACATCAATTTCTAGCATTTCACCTTCTTGGTCGGTAAAAGTAAAGATAGAGTGAACTCCACCATCTTCATGTCCCATGCGATGTAAATCTATTGTCAATTGAGCTGTGGCACTTTCAATGCTATCTTTTGCACTAAGGCTGGTTAATTGCGCTGTAGAAAATAAATCTGTCAGCCTTACTGTATCTGGATTTACAATTAATCGATTAGCTACTTCAGACTTTACACCAGTCATAATACATATATTTATAAATGGTTGCATTCTACGATTTTGTGAACTATCAAAGCTATGGTCTTCAATAAGTTTTGAAATATCCATAGGGTTACGATTACTATTTTCAGGCCTTGGAGCACTATTTGTGACTGCATTCCAAATATCTTCTGCACTGATTGGCCCAGTGGGCTGAGCGGCACGAAGCACAGGAATTTTTTCTAAAATTAAACTTAATCCTAACTGTGAAGGGACTTCTCTTGTGTAGGCACTTGTTATGGAGAGCAAATCCTTGCAAAGTTCAGCCGGAACTCTTCCGGTTAAATCATGTATATGTCTTTCGTATTTTCCGTTGACAACACAATCAAAGATATTGTCCCAACGCTCAGCAAAACCATCCATTTCGTGACGTATTTCATTTGGGGTCAAGAGATGTCCTGTAAGGCGAGCAGATTCAGATAAAGATGCTTCCATACCTTCTCTAAAATGATCCTGATATTCTTCAGGAATTCTATGTTCATCAATTAAAGCTGTCATTTTTTCATCAAAGCTCACCCCACTTAAACTTGATGGGGAGGCCATAAAACTCTCTAGGTTGGCTATGTTGGCCAAGGGTAACTGAGCCTTGGTCTCATTCAGCTCATTTATCAGACTTCTTATGGTTCCCATATTTAGGGCTTTTCCACTGGATTTTAAATGATCTAGTCTGGCTGTGGCTATACTACTTAAACCTTCTCCATACTTTGCCGTTAAAGCTTGTTGAAATCTATCAATGGTGGCTTGCCTTTCTGTTGAACCGGAGAAAAAGGCCTTAACTGCGCCTAATTGTTGATTTCCTCTTAGAACAATATTTTTACCATCAGAGGCATTGGCATTGTTTGCAGTTAATGAATTTAAAAGTCGATCAGCGTTTTGAACATTCATATTGGACATATTGACTCCCTTTTTAATAATGTGAGTTTCTGGTTTACTTTAACTGCCAATAAAGTTTGCAGTTAAATCGTTAAACAAGTATTTAACTACATCTATTGCAAACTTTATACCATTATATTTTTAACATACCTGTCATCAGAATATTTTCAGAAGCTGGGTTTGAAGAATTACTTTTATTTTCTGTTGAAATAATTTCCTGACAAGTTATTTTCCAATGCTCTGCAACTCGAATAAAGTTTTCCAAAAGTCCAAGCATCTGATCCGGCTCAATTTGTGTTATGGGTAAAGTTAATTGTAAAATTATAGCTTTTAATTGTTTATTTATGGCAAGGCTTGCTCCGGCCGTTTCAAAATAAAAGGCTTGCCCAGAAAGTAAGGTTTCATATAGGGATAACAAGACATCATTTTCTAAATTATTAGGCCATTCAAAAATAAAACTATAAAATAAAAGCTGTTCACTTTCTTTTAAGTATTGAATGCTGACAAGAGTTTCCTCAATGCCAAGCATGGCAAAACTTTCATCTCTAACTTGTATTTCTCCAAGGTTGAGGTGATTTCCAATCTCTTGCATTAAATATGTGAAATCCATAAAATTTCCTTTAGTTGGTGTTTCATTTAGTTGATGCTGAAATAATTATAACTATTTGTTAGCAAAGAATATTCTAGCCAAATAACACTAAAAAATTTGCAAGAAATAAGCAGGGAATATGCAATTTCTTTGCAGATTTTGACTTCAAAAAAAGATTTTGAAACATCGGCTAATCAAAGCTGTAAGCAAAGGTGTCAGCTTTGCTTGCAGTAAAGTGAACCACAACTTACTTGTGGCGTCCACAAAGTGGAACTTGAAGGCAATGTACCTTTACTGAAAAACACAAAAATTGTGTTTTCAGCATGGACTAAATAGATAAATTTAAATTCTATAAAAATCAAACAAATTTTTCCCGATAAAATGAAACCTCCACACAGTGAATTGTGCAGAGAGTTCCACCTAAAAAAACTTATTTCATACTAGAAAAAAATCTCTGCACAATAAATTGTGCAGAGATTTCAGAAATGGTTTAGAATTTGAATTTAATTGTAGCCATTACACCATGGTTTGTCATATTTGGTGAAACGTCAAAATCATAATCAAGTTCAAAGCTTATATTATTCTTGGTTATGCCAAGTCCAAGCCCTGCGTGTGCACTAACCTTGTCAAGAACTTCCACGTCCATATTAGCAGAACCGCCTGAGCCTGCAATATTAACCTTTTGTTCTATATCTGTGTCACCCATGGCAAACTTAGCACCCAAATCTAGACTTGGGGTAACCATGTAGCCATTTTTTGTTTCATAGTCTTTTTTCAAGACTACGCCCACAGGAATTTCAAAGGTTGTTGCATCTGTTTGCTTATTTTTGAAGATGGCATTGCTACCAAGCTTTGTATTGAATTTTTCAACTGAATAATGATTAATTCTTGCTCCGATATACGGTATAACATCAACCACATCAGTAATCATGGGATATTCAGCCCTTGCACCAATGGTAAAGATACTGGAATCAAAATCACCCTTTAGGTTGCCAAGAGTATTTTTTTGGTTCACATCATTACTAAAGTTTGTATAGCCTATATCAGCTGATAAGCCCACATCACCGGCCAGATAGGCGGCATAGGCGCTAACACCTAAGTAATCGTAATCGTTTTCAGTGCGAGCCAATTCTCCGTTGGATTTTGAATCACCTGCTCCCATGTGGAAAGCTAAGCCTAACTTGAGGTTAGTTGGTAAGGTATAGTCTCCACCAACTGACATTCCATATAAGTCGCCATCAAAGCCGTATTCATAATTACCGCTCTTATAATCTTTGGCGCTTGAGCTTTTGTACATTGGAGACATCCAGAGGCTTGCACCTTCTAGGATATAATTATGCCCCATCATGCCCTTGCCAAAACTTACTCTGTCAGTAATATTTTGCTGAGCTACATCATTAACATTACTCATATTTCCGTATACACCTGAAAGTGTAGCCACTTTAGCGGCACTTTCAATTATATTGGAGCTGTTGATATTGGGATCACGTCCATAGAGCAAGGAAGCATCTTTTACAAAGTCCATGCCTGCACTGTCTACTCCTGTGAAAATAGCTTGGTCTATGTGCTTTGCAAGGCCTGAATCAATATTTGGCAGAACACTTGCAGCACTGACTTGGCTAATGGTCAAATCAATGGTGCTACCTGTAATATTTGACGTTGTTCCATCTAGGAAGATGCTGTCAAAATAAATAGTATTGGCGCCGCCATTGCCCCAAGCATCAGTTCCAAGGGAAACTGTGCCTCCTGCATTGGCTATGCTTACGGTTTTCACACCGGAACCAACCACACCAGTTGCTAAAGCACCAACATCAGTTAGCAATAATTTTGCTCCGCTATCAACAATAACGTCGTTTGCGGCAGTTAGGGCAGTATTACTTCCCATATTTGACATATTAATCATAAGCAAGGAATCACGGCCAAACTCAATATTACCTTTATTTGTGCCAGCTCCATCATGAGCAGTGCCCGCAGAGTCGGTGAATATTCCGGCTGCTGTTGCTGCAACTAAAGCTCCGTCAACTCTCAAATAACCTGCATTTGTTCCGGTTGTATCAGTTACAATTGGTTTGTCTAGGAAAAGTGCTGCTGTAATATCGCCAATGCCATTGCCAAAGTTCATTTTAGCATCATAAAATTCTTGTTCTAATTCGCTAATAGCCCTTGCACTGTGCGCCATATAGGCATTTCTACCCACACCAACGGTATTTGTTAGGCTAGCATTGGTGGGATTTCTAAGCACAAGATTTGAAGCTGTGGCCAAGGTATTCTTAGTTGGGTCAATATCCCAAGCCGGATCCACAAAGACAACGCCTACTCCTGACATACTGTCAACTTCCACACGGCTGGCTACATTTTCATCGCCAATATTCATAATGCCGTCATTGGCTAAGGTTTTTATGCTAAGATTGCCCAAGATATTTAAAAGACTATTGTTTTGCAATTTCGCATCACCAAAATCAGCATCGCCATTTTCCATGCCAAGAGTTGTTGTGCCATTATTAGTAAAGGTTTTTGTGCTATCCGCTTCTACTAAAGCACCACCGTGTTTACCTGTTAAGGTTAGGCTTGAACCTGCTCCCACGGAAGAGTCGCCATTGCCTGTGATGCCAGCAATTGTGATGTCAGAATTACCGGTTAAATCTCCATATTCAACGGTTTCATCACTTTCAAGGTAATAACCGCTTAAACTTCCAAGATTTACGCCATCAAGTTCACTGATATTTACGCCCACAAGGCCTATTGAACCGCCACCTGTTATTGCTACATTACCGGCAGCATCTGTAAGGCCACTTGTTTGAAGAGCTTTTAAATCATTAAATGCCACTTCATTTAGGCCTGTATCATGTAATTTCACAAGGCCTGTATTGTTTAAAGTCTTTGTGTTTGCATTATCTGCAAAGCTTGCTATGTTGCCGTTAAAATTACCGAAAACTTCTGCTTTAGCCTCTAATGTTCCGGCATTATCAAAGCTTGTGGCAGTATTCGCTACAGCAAGAGTTCCACTTGTAATATCAAGGTTTGCACCGCTTGCAATACTAAAATCACCGCCTTGTACATCAATGCCATTTACAGTTTTCCAAGAGCCTGAAACAATTTCAAGACTTGCCCCTGCATTATTTACAAGATTAGAGCCAAGTATACCGCCCTCAGCCATGCTTCCGCTTGAATGTCCAAGTATTATGGAGCTTGAGTTATTGATTGTGCCGGGGTTAAGAACAGTGCCAACCAGAACAGCATAGCTATTTTCGTTTAAAGTGCCATAAACTTGTAAGGCTCCGCCGGTTATGTTTAGATTATTGTTTACAAACAAAGTATCTGCCGCAACTGTGCCACCTGTGTTAAGGTTATTTTCTGTATCTGTAACTTGCAAGGCTAAATTATCAACCTCTAAAGTTCCTTGGTTATTTACTGCAATTTGTCCATCGCTCACAATTCCTGCACCATTTACAAGCTTACTTGTTTCAATGCTTAAATCAGAGTTAATATCAAGCTTGGCTATTTCAATGCCATTACCAATTTCAGTTATACCATTATTGGTAAGTTGCCCGCTAATACTCCAAGAGCCTGAACCAACATTAAAGGAGCTTCCGGCCACTGTTTCTATACTACTATCAATATTGTTAACTTCAGTGGCAGTTGGATCAATACTTGTATCTTCAAGGTTTAGCATACCGCCATTAACAGTGACTTTATTGGCTGTAACATTACTCAAATTATTCAAATCATTATCAATTATGTTTAAAGTTCCACCGCTGACAATTAAATCACCTTTAAAGCCACTATTATCCACAATTAAGTTATTGCTTGCAACTGTGCCACCTGTATTCAAGGTGTTTTCTGTGTCTGTAACTTGTAAGGTTAGATTATCAACCTCTAAAGTTCCTTGATTTTTTACTGCAATTTGCCCGTCGCTTACAGGATTTATTCCGTCCACAAGCTTACTTGCTTCAATGGTTAAATTAGAGTTAATATCAAGCTTGGCTGTTTCAACACCATCGCCAATTACAGTCATACCATTATTAGTTAATGTTCCGCTCACGCTCCAAGAACCGGACTGCACGTTTAGCGAACTACCTGCTTTAGTTTCAATATGGCTGACAACGGTATTTATGTCATTTTGGCTGGTATCATTATCTTGTAGATTAATAGCCGCATTGACAATTCCATCACCAACAGTAATTGTTCCGGCTTGAATATTGTTTGTATCAACTGCATCATTATCAATTATAGTTAGGGAGCTATTAATAGTTAGATTACCGTCTGCAAGCTCAGTTGTTGAACTATCTTCAACTGTTAACATATTGGCAGAAATATTTCCTTGAGTTAGAGTTTGATCTCCGGCGTCCTCAAAGGTTAAATCATAAGCATGGATTGAGCTAGTGCTCTCAACAGCTAGGTTTTTTGTGGCTGTAGTTAGTTTTGTATTATCAGCCATTACCCAATTGCCGTTTACATTAATTTTTCCGCCCTGATTATCAATATTAGCTTCAATGGTATTTGTGCCAAGGCTTGAGCTGTCACCTAAGTTTAGCTCTCCACCACTGATTACAATATTATTTCCTTTTAAATCAGTTAGGCCATTATCAATAGCACCTGCCAAATCAGTTGTACTATCACCAAGAACACTTAAACTTCCACTGGAAATGGTTAAATCATCAGCTGTCAATCCATCTGCTTTCTTAATATCCACTGTATTGGCAGAAACTGTATTATTTTGTATATCTAAGGTCTGTGTATCATTGCCATTACTCTCTTGTAGAGTTAAGGAATTGGCATGGAAAGTTCCACCGTTCAGAATTACTCCGTTAGTGGCTGCTGGATCTGTTTCAAAAAGGTCAGCATCAATATTTAGTGCACCAACATTTAATTTACCATCTGTATTTATACTTGTTTTGCCTTGGTTTGTAAGCTCTCCATCAATGGTCCAATCACCATTAACATTGAGTGTTCCACCTATACTTGTGGTAATATCAGTTTTTGCAATACCACCAATTTTGCCTAAATCAAGATTGGCAGTTGTTGTGTCTGTTCCAATGGTAAGATTGCCTGCCTCAATATCATTGTCAGCAATACCATTTCCATTAACAACTAAATTTCCGTTGGTAACATTTAGATTACCATATTGAGCCGGATCAATTCCGTTATCTTGTATAACTTTTAAAGTATCAAGCTCTGTTTTTCCTGCACCGTCTAAGGTTTGCTCTTGAAGTGCACCGGTAAAGGTGAGATTGTCATCTTTAAAGGTTGCACCACTTGCAACATTTAGATTATCAGCACTGCCATTGTAAGTTTTATTAGCACCGGCTGTATTATCCATTTCCCAAGTGCCGGCAGTGACATTTAATTCACCTGTTCCGCTGGTAGTAAGTTCAGAAGAAATAATTCCGCCCTTGCTTCCAAGCTCTAAACTACCCTTTGTAGTGTCATCAACACCATTAATTGTAATATTTGTGGCTGTAATATCTGCATTAGCTAAATCATCATCACCATTTACTTGTAGTTTTCCATTTTCAACAGTTAGATTATTGCTTCCGCCTGCAACAGTGAGATTATTGGTTTCTACTGTGCCCTTGCCATCAAGCAATTGATCGCCTGTATCTGTAAAGGTGAGCACATCATCTTTAAATATCGCATTTTCAGCTACATTTAGATTATTTGCACTACCTGTATAGGATTTATTAATGCCCAAGCTAGCATCGTCCATACTCCAAGTACCACCATTGACGTTTAGAGCACCGCTTCCGCTTGTAGTAATATTTGAATTTACAATACCGCCGTTTATTGCCACATCACTGCCAAGATTTAGATTACCACCATTAATATTTATATCTGTGGCTGTAATACTTGCATTGCTCGGAGCTGTTCCGTTTACTTGCAAAGTGCCATTACCAATATTTAAAGAACTTGTAGTGGCATTTTTATCTTGCACATTCAAGGTATTAGCTGAAATTGTGCCATTTACCGTAAATTCCCCTGAGTCTGCTCCATCATCTTTAAAGATTAGTGAGCCTGTATGAATGGAACTGCCTGAATTGACATTTATTTTGTCCACATCAGTTGTAATGGAATTTGTATCTTGCATTACCCAAGTGCCATTTACATTGATAGTGCCATTTTTATTATCAAAATTTGCATCTACAGTATTATTACCCACAGTGGAAGTATTGCCGAGGTTTAAAACTCCGCCTTCCAAAGTAATATTATTGGCCTGTAAGTCATGGCCTCCATCAAGCACATCACCGCTAACACCATCAACACTGCTATCGCCAAGAACTGTTAATCTACCAACTTCAATTGTAAGATTGCCATCGGTTAAATCTGTGCTTGGGTCAACTGCCGGTGCATCTGTATCATCAACCACCACAGTATTGGCAATAATATCTCCGCCAAAGTTAATGCTTTGATCGTCAACAGAGCTAAAGTTTAGATTATCGGTTTTAATGGAGTTTCCAGAACCTGCACCTGTAAGATTATTGGCAGAAGTGGTTAAATCTGTGCCATTAACCATTTCCCACTTGCCTTGCACATTGATTGTGCCACTATTATTATTGATGTTTGCATTTATTTGGTTCACATCATTTAGGCTTGTGTCACTGTCTTGCAAGTCAAGTTTGCCGTCATTTGCAAGTATAATATTAGAAGCTTCAATATTTATCTCGGAAGCTTGATCCGTATCAAGAACTTTTAATGTGCCGTTTGAAATGGTGAGATCACTTGAAGTTGTGCCATTGGTAACAATGAGCTTACCTGTTTCCACAGTGCCCTTGCCGTCAAGTTCTTGAATATTTACATCGGTAAAGGTGAGCTCATCATCTTTAAAG
>CAYJHF010000090.1:0-2266 GCA_964369905.1 uncultured Mailhella sp.
TGGGGGCAAAGCCACCAAAAAAATATACTTAAAAGGGGGGTTGGGGGCAAAGCCCACAAAAAAAGAACGCGGAAGTTTGGGGGCAAAGCCCACAAAAAAGATTTATTTTGAGTAGCTTTAGTTTATTCTGAGCTTTTGCTTTCAATGCAGGCAAAGGCATTGTGGCCGTGAATGGATTCAAAGCTTTCAACTTCAACTCTAAACCATTTGACGTGGGCGTGGTTTTCAAGTTTACAGGCCACTTGGCGCACCACATCTTCCACAAAGCAAGCATTTTGAAAAGCTTGTTCTGTTACAAATTTTTCATCAGCTCTTTTGAGCAAGGCAAAAATAGGAGCAGAACCACAGGATTCTGCAATGTGGATAAATTCTTCAAGCCAAGTAAATTTGCTCAAAATTATTTTCATATTTATGATGGTGCGCTGTCCGTGGGCTCCAAACTCACTAATGGCTTTTGAGCAGGGGCAAACTGTAGTCACAGGAACGGCAATATCCATTAAAAATGAATAGTTATCATTTTTTTTATCCAATGTACCTGAGAATGAACAATCGTAAACAACTTGAGCTTTTGCCTTGGTGGAAGGGGCGGTTTTAGTCATAAAATATGGAAATTTAAAGCAAATTATCGCTTTATGGGCATTTAGTTTTGTGCAAACTTTGTCAAGTAAATGCTTTAGTGAAGGATAATCAAGCTTTTCACTACTGCTTTCCCTAAATTTTTCAAGCTCCTCCACAAATCTGCTCATGTGCGTGCCTTTGAATGCCGCCGGTAAATCCACACCCATTTCAACTTCTGCCACAGTGTGCTGAAATGAATTGGCTAAATCTTTAACAATAATGGGCATTTTAAAGTTTTTTATTCCAACTCTATCAATGGCCATGGCCAAATTTGAAGGCAAATTTTGCACATCTTCCAAGATAGGCTCACATTTTTTTGCTTTATTTTTCATTTTTCTCTCAATTTAAGCATTATTCTCATTTTTAAAAAATTCTATGCTTCTGGCCAAATCAAGTTTTATTTGTTCTGCAAGCTCTTGCCCTGAATTAAATTTTTTTTCATTTCGCAAAAACTGTAAAAACTCAACTTGTACAGTTGTTCCGTAAAGATTATCGCTAAAGTCCATAATAAATGTTTCAATACTTCTTTTATTATTTCCAAATGTTGGATTATGCCCAATATTAGTTACACTATTGAATATTTTATCTTGATAAGCATCGCTTAATACCCTTGTTTTAGTAATATAAACACCATTTTTTGGAATTAGCACAATATCTTCTTTGAGGTTAGCTGTTGGAAAACCAAGCAAATCTCCTCCTCTTTTAGCTCCATGCTCAACTATGCCACTAATGGTAAAATTTGAACCAAGCATGGAATTTGCCATTTCAATTTCACCATTTGCCAAAGCAAGCCTTATGTTTGAAGAGCAAATTATGGGTATATTGTGATCATTTTTTATATAATTACCAAGGGCAGTATTATTATAATCTATTAGATTTACAGCTGGAATTTGATAAACACAAAAACCATGTTTTAGTCCTATTTCATTTATTGTGGCAAAACCGCATCTGTCATAACCCATTTTAAAATCATGGCCAATAAAAAGTATTTTCAGATTATATTCCTTGACTAAGTATAAGCAAAACTCTTCACAGCTCATTTTTGAGATTTCAGTGTTGAAAAATACCACATTGACGTGATTGGGATTAAAACTTTTTAGACTCGCAAAGCGTCTTTCATCTGTCGTTAAAGGGTAAAGAATTTTGGAACAAAGCACTGTAGCCGGGTGAGGTGAAAATGTGATTATGCGACTAACTAAATTTTCCTCAAAGTTTTTATCAACTACTTGTTTGTAATTGTATGCGAAATCTTGATTTTTATGCAAAAAATTAGCTCTATAATCTAAGTTTCGCACAAAAGAAATCATGGTGTTTATTAAAGCTTGATGCCCCAAATGTACGCCGTCAAAATTTCCAATGGTAATGGCTGATGGGGCTATGTTCATATCTGACATAAAATATAATATCCAAACAAAATTGTTAAAAACTATATGGTTAACCTAAATTGATTAACCATATAGTTAACTATTTTTTATTGCTAAAATCAAGGGCTTTTTCAAAAACTGCCCTTGGATAAGCTCCGCGCAAAACAATATTATTAATCACAAAATAAGGCGTTCCCGTGAAACCATATTTTTTTGCTTCTTGAACATCATTTTGTATCAAACCTTGCACCATTTTTTCATTATTTTTTATTTCAAGGGCAAGT
>CAYJHF010000090.1:2276-10105 GCA_964369905.1 uncultured Mailhella sp.
CCAAGGCTTGTGGCTAAACTCATTAAGAAAGCATCGGTATTTTTAGCAAGAGCCTCCTGGTTTGCAAAAAGCCTGTTGTGAAATTCCCATGCTTTTTGGCTATCTTTTTGGTAAATATAATAGAACCAAGTGCTTGCTATAGCGCTTGCTTCATTGCTTGGACTTGCTTTGAATATAAACTTAATGTCATTCCTATTCTTGACTAAATCTTCAACTGTTTTAGCGGCTTGTCCACAATAAGCACAGAGAAAATCAGAAAAACCTACAATAATATTTTTAGCATTTGGATTGCCTAGCATAGGCCTTTTGTTCTCTTCAAACTGCTTGGGGTTTTTAAGATCATGCTCCCAGTTTTGCATTAGTTTATTGGCCCGAACTATTTCTGAGGCTTCTGTTATAACCTCAATAAATTCTTCTGCGTTTTCAGTAAAAATTTCAAACAATATTTCAGGGTTTGCCCTTAACATTCTTGTTACAATGGTTTTTATTTCACGCTCGGAAAGTTCATTTGCTTGAATATTTACAGTAAATCCGAGTAAGAATACAATATTTAAAGTAAAAATTATATATAATTTTCTAATCATTTTTTGCTCTTATAATAAATTAAAAATAAATTTCATTTTCTTCAGCCTCAAGATCAGGGGCTCTTTTGATGATTTCTTCAAGTTGAATATCAGCTCCAATTACTCCTGTGATTTCATCTTTGTCATTTACAATTGCATGAGAAACAGTGATAATAAGTTTCTTGGTGTAAACAGATTGAGCCACATCAGAAATATAAACTTTACCGTTTTTCAAAGGCATTTTAAACCAATTTCTATCGGAATAATTATAGCCTTCCTTGATTAAATCTCCATAATTGGCTTGTTCTTCAGGGTTTGTAATGGCCTCAAGTAAATCTCCCTTCGTATCAACCAATTGAATAAATTGAATAAATGGATATTCTTGCTCAAATTTTTGCATAACGTCAATGGTGGATTTGTGATTTTTCTCTGCAGTGCAATAGCTTGCAAGTTTTTCAACCAAGTGGGCAGCCAATTCACCGGCCATTTTCTTAGCATTTTGAAATTAAGAAACAAAGAGTTCAGGTAAAAAGCGACGGCATAAGTTTAACATTTCCTTGGTGGAATATGATGTATTACGACCATTTTCATAGCTTTTCATAATCACATTATAAAGTTTTCCAACTCCCGGGTGCTGTTTGCTAACTTTTGCGTCCTCACCAAGACTTAGATTGTGATTAATCCAGTAAGCAACACCTGCTCTGCCGGATTTATCTGTAATTATAATGGGAACATCTCTACCTAAAATGGCTTTTGTATCAAAAATATTATAAATTTCTTCATTTTTTGCCAGCCCGTCCACATGAACACCTGCACTTGTTGCGTTAAATTCTGAACCAACAAAAGGATAGTTAGGTGGAATTGGGTAAGCAAGTTCCTTTTCAAAGAATGAGGCAATTTCAGAAATAACTGTTGTGTCGGCAGCATCATCATTTCCGGTCAAGGAAATATATTCCACAACCAAGGCCTCAAGAGGAGGATTACCTGTTCTTTCTCCAAAACCAAGCAAAGCCCCATTTACAGCACTACAACCGTAAAGCCAAGCTGTAACTCCATTGACCAAAACTTTGTGGAAGTCATTGTGTCCATGCCATTCAAGCCACTCGCCTGGTACTCCGGCCTCGTCAGTAAAAGCTCTAACAATTCCTTGTACTGAGCGAGGTAAACTTGCCCCTGCATAAGGCACACCAAAACCCATTGTGTCACATAGCCTTACTTTAATCGGCATGGCAGCTTGTTTAGACAATTCCATAAGCTTAGATGCAAATGGCAAGCAAAAACCATAAATATCTGCACGAGTTACATCTTCAAAGTGGCAACGCGGTACAATGCCCCATTCTAAAGCTTGGCTAACCATTTTTAAATAGTCGTCCATGGCTTGTTGGCGATTTTTTCCAAGTTTTAGGTAAATATGATAATCAGAAACACTGGTTAACATTCCAACTTCATCAAATTCCATATCTTTAGCAATTTTTAAGTCGTCAATGTGAGCTCTAATCCAGCCTGTAACCCGTGGAAAGCGATAACCTCTTGCCCTACAAGTTTCAATGGCTTTGCGATCTTTTTGAGAATACATAAAAAATTCAGTGGCTTGAATAAGCCCTGACTTACCACCAAGTTTATGCAATAAGTCATACATTCTAGCTATTTGTTGTATTGTATATGGTGGTCTGGCTTGTTGTCCGTCCCTAAATGTTGTGTCTGTAATAAAACATGGTTCAGCCATTCTTGGATTAATCGTACTGTCATCAAACTCAACTCTACCGATTTTTGTATACGGGAATGCGTCGCGATATAGCTCAGGTGATTGCCGTTCTTCTAAATTTAAAGTACGAATAGCATTTTTTCTGTGAATTAAAGACATAAATACCTCCCAGTATAATGAAATTAGATATTTTCCAAGTAATTTATTGACATATAAAATAATTTTATTATGTTAATGCAATGTTTCCCATTGCGTTTTTTGAATTTAGCAGAAAAACAATTTTTTGCAATAGATGAAAAATTAAGTTAAAATATTTTTAGTGATATACCGTGAGATTAACAAGAGGAAAGTTTATGAAAAAAATTGGAATTATACGCTGTCAACAAACAGAGGATTATTGCCCAGGCACAAAATGCCTTTTAACATCAAAAGAGGGGAAAGACTCATTAACAGAAGCCGGTCTTGGTGCCTGTGAAGTGGTTGGATTGATTAGCTGTGGAGGTTGCCCAGGCAAAAGATCTGTGCTTAGAGCCCTTGAATTGGTCAAAAGAGGGGCTGAAGTTATAATGATGTCTTCTTGTATTTCCCTTGGAACTCCCATTGGTTTTCCTTGTCCACATAAAGGACAAATGTTTAGAGCTATTAAAGCAAAACTACCTGAAAATTTCCCCCTAGTTGAATATAGCCATATTATAGAAGTAAAAAAATAATTTTAGGTAAGTTATGAAAAGCAAAGTATTAATTATAGGTGCAGGTTTGGCAGGTTGTGAATGTGCTTTAAGTCTTGCTAAACATAAAATAAATGTAACTTTGTTTGAGCAAAAACCCCATAGTTACTCTCCTGCTCATCTAAGTCAAAACTTAGCAGAACTTGTTTGTTCAAATTCTCTACGTTCAAATTGCTTTGAGGGTGCACAAAGCAGTGGGGTTGGAATATTAAAGCAAGAAATGCGCTTACTTGGTAGTGAACTTATGAAAATTGCAGAAAAGTTTCAAGTTCCGGCGGGTAAGGCTTTGGCTGTGGACAGGGAATTATTTTCAGAAGAAATTACTAACCTGATTACTGAAAATCCTTATATTAATCTTGTGCGCCAAGAAATTAAAAGCATTGATGAAATAGAATTATTGCGACAAAAATATGAAGCAGAATATGTTGTAATTGCCTCAGGCCCACTCACTTCTGAAAATCTTGCCAACTCCTTGACTGAAATTGTGGGTTCAGAATATTGCTATTTTTATGATGCCATAGCTCCCATTGTTTTAGATTCTTCCTTGGATAAGAATGTAATATTTTTAGGTTCACGCTATAATAATGTAGCCCCCCCACCCTATAGCGATGAAGTGGCAAAAGATGAAAACTTATCTGCCCAATGGCGTGAAAAAATGCAAACAGAGCAGGCCATGGCTAAGGAATTAAATGTTCAAACAGATGAAAATGATGAGGGTGATTATTTAAATTGCCCTATGCACAAATTTGAATATGAAGCATTTTATCAAGCCTTGCTTGAAGCGGAAAAAATTGAAGCTCACAACTTTGAAAAGGAAATACATTTTGAGGGCTGTATGCCCATTGAAGCCTTAGCCGCCAGAGGGGAAAGAACTTTAACTTTTGGCCCTCTTAAACCTGTTGGCTTTACAGATCCAAGAACTGGCAGACGCCCCTATGCAATTCTACAACTAAGAGCAGAAAATGCCAATGGTAATGCTTTTAATTTAGTTGGCTGTCAAACCAAGATGACTTATAAGGCTCAAGACAAGGTTTTTAGATTGGTTCCCGGGCTTGAAAATGTTGAATTTTTACGCTATGGCAGTATGCACAGAAATACTTATGTAAATGCACCTATTTGTCTTGATGAAAATTTATCCATAATTGGGCATGAAAATATTTTTCTAGCCGGACAAATAACAGGGGTTGAAGGCTATGTAGAATCCATGGCCATTGGCTTATGGCTTGGGATTAAACTTTCCGCAACAATCATGGATAAAACTATTAAAAGCCCACCCAATACCACAGCTTTAGGCTCTTTACTTGCGCACCTGCAAAACACCAAAACCAAGAATTTTCAGCCCTCAAATATTAACTTTGGGCTTTTCCCTGAGCTTGAAGAAAAAACCAAGAAGAAAAATCGCAAAGAACAAATGGCGGAACGGGCTCACAAGGATTTTAGCGCTTGGAGTGAGTGCTTACATTTATTTTAAAAACTATGCACAATTCACTTTGAGAGATTTCAAGTAGAACTTGCTAAACCATAATTGCAAATGGTTCTAAAATCACATTCTTGACAATTTGGTTTTTTTGCATCACAAACATCACGCCCAAACCAAACCATTCTATGGTTGAGATTTCCCCATTCATCTTGTGGAAATAATTGTATTAAATCTTTTTCTACCAAATCAGGATTTGTATTTGTAGTCAATCCAATTCTATGGGCAATGCGTTTGACGTGTGTATCAACGGCAATGCCACTATTTATGCCATAAGCCCCAAAAAGCACCACATTAGAAGTTTTGCGTGCTACACCCGGCAGTTTTAGCATTTCTTCCATGGTTCTAGGAACTTCCAAATTGTAATCTTTTAGCAATAAATTAGCTGTGGCAATAATATTCTTAGCCTTATTCTTATATAATCCACTGGAACGAATAAGTTCTTCTACTTCTTCTTGTTTAGCCAAGGCCAAGGCTTCTATGCTGGGATAAACCGAAAATAAATTGGGAGTGATCTTATTCACTCTTGCATCAGTGCATTGTGCTGAAAGTATTGTTGCAATAAGTAGTTCAAAAGGATTGTTGTGAATAAGATGTGTTTGAGGTTTTGGATAAAGTTTAGCCAAACCATCAAGTACAAACTTCGATTTTTCTTCAATACTGGCTTTTTTCTTAGCCTTTTTCATCATCAAAACCTTTTTAAGTTATTGTGTTGTAATAATTCCCAAATTTGTTTTCCAAGCAATAATAGTGTTTTGTAGTAGTTGAGCAATGGTCATTAAACCAATCCCTCCAGGCACAGGAGTTAAAGCAGCCACTTTATTTTCCAAAGCCTCGAAATCTGCATCGCCACAAAGTCCATTGTCAAGGCGATTAATACCCACATCAATTATTACCGCTTCAGGTTTTACCATTTCAGGTTTTAAAAACTTAGGTATTCCAATGGCCAAAAATATAAAGTCAGATTCGGCCAAAATTTGATCCAAATTTTCAGTTTTTGAATGACACATGGTCACAGTTGCATCTGTTGGTTTTAAATTTAACATAATGGACAAAGGCCTACCTACCAAATTGCTGCGTCCAAGAACAGCAACTTTTTTTCCTGATAAATCATAATTATAATAATCAAGCAAAAACATTACACCGGCAGGTGTGCAAGGCCTAATTCCATTGAGTCCAAGGCAAAGCCTACCTTGATTTTCAGGGTGAAGTCCATCAACATCTTTTTCTGGAGAAATACTTTCAAGGCAAGGCTGTGCATCTAAGCCCTTGGGCAATGGGAGCTGTAAAAGTATGCCGTCCACTTCCGGATTTGTGTTTAACTCATTAATTAAACTTTCAAGTTCTGCTTGCTTGGTAGAAGCGGGTAATTGATGAGAAATTGAACGTATGCCAACTTCTGCACAGGCTTTTTGTTTATTGCGTACATAAACTTGTGAACCTGGATCATCGCCAACTAAAATAACTGCCAAACACGGGGGGCGTAAAACATTATTAGTTAAAAACTCAATCTCATTCTTTACCTTGGCTCTTAAGCTTGCGGCTACACTTCTACCTTCTAATAATAGCATATTAAATCCTTTAGGCCCTATGGAAATATCTGGTTTATTTTTACCAAACCAGCTCTTTTAAAATTTTATAATAACTTATTGTTATAGCTTATGTTATCTGAAAAATTAAATATATTATAATAAACTAGCAATTGTTTTTAGAGCATTTTGCATATTTTCTATATTGGCCTGACTACCCATATGTCCAAGCCTAAAAACTTTACCTGTCATTGGCCCAAAACTTCCGCCCACATATAATCCTTTCTGTGCTAGGGCTTGTTTCCATTCATTAAAGTTGTATTTTACAGGAACCATGGCGGCTGTTACAGTAGGAGCATTTACTGCATTTGTGGCAGTCCAAAGAGGAATTTTTAGTTCTGCTAAACCATGGCGACATAAAGTTGCAACTTCATCATGTCTTTTGTAAGTATTACTTATGCCCTCTTCTAAAATCATTTCCATAGCTGTGTGCAGGGCTTTTATACCAATCCAACAAGGTGTATAAGGAAAATTAGCCGGATTTTCACTTGCATTATGAAATGGAAGAAGACTATCATAGCCTAAATAATTGATATTTTTAATATAGTCCCAAGCTGTTGGACTTATGGCCATAACACTCATAAAGGGGGGGCAGGAAAAACATTTTTGAGAGCCACCTAATAAAATATCACAATTCCATAAGTCATTATTTATAGGTGCACCACCAATACTTGCTACAGCGTCAACTACAAATAATGGAACATTGCGATCTTTTTTTAGTTTTCCAAGGCCCTCCATAGGGTTTAAAGTTCCTGAAGGAGTTTCGCAGTGAACAGCAGTAATCATAACAGGATTAACTCTGGAAATAGCTTCATCAATTAGGTTTAAGGCCTCAGAGTCAATGGTGCTATTGTAAGGTAATGAAACTTGATCCACAATGCAACCAAGGCTTTCTGCCATTTGAGCAAAACCATCACCAAAAACGCCAGTCCCCACGGTTAAAACCTTATCGCCTGGTTTTAAACAAGATTTTAAGGCTGCCCAGAGGGAAAGCATTGCTTCACCTGTAGGAAAAATAACTTCATTCTTAGTATTAATTAGAACTTGAATTTTTCTGGCCAAATCAGCGTAGAGATTTGCATATTCCATGGTAAAGCGAGGGGGAGCAAAGTCTTGGTACATAGCTTTGGCAATTCTTTCCGGAACATAAACCGGCCCGGGGTAAAATGGCATTGGGGCATAAGGTTTATAACTCATTATTTTTCCTTATAAGTCATTATGTTGTTAATAATTATGTATATGAATAAACAGTGTTAACTCATATATACTATATTGGTAAAACTTATTATTACAAAAATTAGCTAAAATTTGCGTGCTGTCCTGTTGTTTGCAAATGATTTGTTAAAACTTGTCCAATGGAAAGCAAGCTTGCTTCTGCAAATGCCTTACCTAAAATCTGCATTCCCACAGGCAAATTATCTGCCATACCCACCGGAATTGCTAAGCCTGGCAGTCCTGCTAAGTTAAGGGATAGGGTAAATATATCCATTTGGTACATTTGCAGTGGGTCTGTAACACTTCCCTTCGTCCAAGCCACAATTGGTGAAACAGGAGCAAGAAGAGCATCACATTCTTTGAGTGCATTTTCATAATCATTTAAAATCAAAGAACGTACTTGGGCAGCCTTTCTATAATAAGCGTCATAATAGCCGGCTGAAAGCACATAAGTTCCAAGTAAAATACGCCTTTGCACTTCCTCTCCAAAACCTTCTGTGCGTGATAAAGTGTATAATTCATCAAGGTTTGAAGCATTTTGGCTACGATGCC
>CAYJHF010000091.1:0-9845 GCA_964369905.1 uncultured Mailhella sp.
TTAGCTTTGCAGGGGAGAAATAAATATGGCCGGAACTTCTCAACAAGATGATTTTCCAATGGTAACCTTACTTCCCTTATAGGCAAAGACTATATCGTCATTTTTGAAGCAATAAAATTTTAAATATCTTTAAAGCCGAATAAGCCAGATTTCCAACAGCATTGGCTTTGTGTGCTAATTTTTTATTCAAAAACTTACTAACCGGCTCCCAATTTATAGCTAAACCTACCTTATCCATAAATTTGACCGACTCTTACGACGGGCAAATGCAAAGCCCGCTATTACATGATATGGCTTACTTCTATTTAACATGGTATTTATCCTTGATTTTAGAAAATTATTATATATTTCAAATAATTATAATAAAAACGTTTGAAATATTGAAAATAATTGTGCAGTGGTTTCAAATTATCTGAAATAAGTCTTGATTTTTTAGCCGATTTATTCAATAGTCTAAGAATAAAGTGAATAGAATTTTTGAAAAATGAACAACTTTCCTTTGTTCTCTCAAATCATTAAAACGTGGTTATATTTATGGCAAAAATAAAAGATGAATATACATGCTCACTTATTTTAACAAGTGATATTATTGGTGGAAAATGGAAATTGAGAATATTGTGGCATATTCTACATGGTGATAATCGCTTTTCGCTTCTGCAAAAAGCAATTCCAGATATTACGCATAAAATGCTTATTACACAATTAAAAGAATTAGAAACAAGTGGCATTTTATTGAAAAAGGATTTTAAAGAACTTCCTCTTCGCATAGAATATTCCATTTCAGAAAAGTATAAAGGGATAGAACCAATCCTAGATACCCTTTGTGATTTTACCCTAGACTATGCACAAAAAAACAATATCACAATCATCGAAAAATAATCTTTTTTTATTATTTGACACAGGTACGAAAAAGTACGTTATTGCATGATTTAAATAAAGTGTTACTATTATGTCATCTAAAGAAAAGGAGAATAAAGATGACTAATCTTAAATCAAACAACAATGAAAACAATTCATACCCAAGGGCTTTCTCACACATAGGTTTATCTGTACCGGATTTAGAAAAAGCAGTTGAATTCTATAAAAATGTTATGGGCTGGTATATTGTTATGCAACCATCTGTAGTAAAAGAAGAAAATGAAAGTGCTATTGGAATTATGTGTGAAGAAGTTTTTGGTGCAGGCTATGAGAGCTTTAAAATCGCTCACATGGTAACTTCCGACGGTATAGGGATTGAACTCTTTGAATTTAAACAAAATGATAAAGAAAAAGTTCCTTTTGAATTTGTAAGAACAGGCTTATTCCATTTTTGTGTTCAAGACCCAGATATTGAGGGAATGGTTGAAAAAATAGTTGCACATGGCGGAAAACAAAGAATGCCAATTCGTGAATACTATCCAAATGAAAAACCCTACAGAATGTGTTATGTAGAAGACCCATTTGGGATTGTTTTTGAAGTGTATTCGCATAGCTACGAAGTAACATACTCTAAAGGTGCATATTAGATTAACTCCAATAATTTAGTCGATGCTGAAAAACACACTAACTACCTGTAAACAAAATATTTTCAGTAAAATAAGGCTAAAAAACTTGCAAGAAATAAGCATGGTACATGCAATTTCTTTACAGATTTGAAACCTTGCACAATTCATTGTGCAAGGTTTTATGGATAATTTGCAAGGCAAATTCAACCAAACACATATAAAAGACTAACGATTTTTTGCACTGGTATAGCCTTTATCGGCATAAACTGTTCCCCATTTTGGAATTTCAAGTCCATTAACAAGCTCTTTAAATTCTCCTGTATCGGACTTATTAGCTGGATTTGTACGTCCGCTTGGCTGGAGTTGTATCAGAGCAGTTCCAATTTTTTTTGGATCTGCTCTGAGAACACTTACAGCTTAAAAGTATCAAACTAATCTTTAACCTGATATTTTTGAATTATTTCCTCATTCAAGTCTATTCCAAGACCAATGCAGTTAGGAACCTTTACAAATCCATCTTGCATTGGAATAAGATTTGTAACCAAATCTGTAAACAGAGGGCTTGTACATTTACTATATTCCATAGTGTCACAATATTTAGTAGATGCTAGAAATTGAACACTGGCAGCTAATAGTATGCCTGTACTATAACCATGAGGTATTAGTTTGCAACCATAAGTTTCAGCAATTTCATTTATTTTTTTCAACTCACTAAATCCGCCACACCGCGTAATATCAGGCTGAACTATATCTACATTTGAATTACGTATAAAGTCAGCAAATTCATATTTACCAGCTAACCTTTCTCCTCCTGAAGTCTGAGCACCCGTTAAAGCAGATAACTTTGCATATCCTGCATAGTCATCATCTAAAATTGGTTCTTCAATCCATTTTAAATTATAAGGCTCAAGACGACCATACAGATTAGACGCATTGCCGTAGGTAAGCCATTTACACTGAACATCAATAGCAATTTCTAAATCATCACCCGCAAATTTTCGTGCACTTTCAACGAATTTAATATCTTTTTCAGGATTATCTCCAAAAGGACCGCAACCAAATTTTACACACTTAAAGCCGTCAGCCATATGTTCAGCTATAATTTCATTATTTTTTTCAGGACTATCCCCTGTAACAAAAGTTCCGTAAACTGATATTTTATCACGATATTTACCACCTAAAAGTGTATAAATGGGAACTTTGTAGTATTGTGAAGCAATGTCCCAAAGTGCAATATCAATAGCACTTATGGCGTGCATAGCCACACCTTTTCTGCCAAAATAATTGGAACCCATATACATTTTATCCCAAAGACGCTGAATTTCTAATGGGTTTTCACCAATTAACAACCGCTTTAATCCGCAACTGTGCAGATTACTACTTGGTGCCTCAATTATGGCTTTGGCTACCAAGGGTGAAGTATCGGTTTCACCTAATCCAACAATACCTGCGTCTGTATGAACTCTTACCAATAGAGCATCGTCACCCCACTCACAATCTTCATTAAAGGAGGGAACTCTAAGGTGAATACATTCAATATTTGTAATTTTCATGTGTTATACTCCAACTATTTAGATGTACTATCAATTTTATTTGCACTATAAATTTCATGAGCACTCATATTTCCATAATCATTTTTTAGCCAGAAAAATAGGCCTCTAATCATAATAGCCATCACAAACATGATTGGAATTGAAAAAAAGAGTGAGTAAACCTGAATTGTCCCCATGGGAGCTTTTATATAGATAACAGCTAGTGGAATTAAAGTAAGCACCACGCACCAAAAAACCCTTAATAGCTTGCTTGGTTCCTCGTCGGTTTTCAAGTTGTGTTGAGTATTTGCAGCCAGTGAAAAAGAGCAACCATCTAAAGTTGTTGCCAATAGCATAATAGTACAACTTGCAAAAATAACTAAAATTAATTCTGCCATAGGAAGTGTTTTCACTATTTCGACAATGGCCTTTGTGCCTTCCCCTGATTGAACCATTTTTGTTACTTGGATTATTTCACCAAGTTCTGTGCTCATACTAAAGGCATTAGCAGCCATCATAAAAATTCCTACACCGGCGGCTCCACCACCAACCATGCAAATAACAACTTCACGCAATGTTCTGCCTTTTGAAACTCTGGTAACAAAAACCCCCATAAATGGAGCATATATTAGCCAATAGGACCAAAACCAAACTGTCCAGTTTTGTGGAAACCCGCCTTTGGCCACAGCATCTGTGAATAAACTCATACTCACCACATTTTGAAGTAATAAGCCAATTCCTGTAGTGGTTTGATCTAAAATAAATTGAGTTGGACCTAAAACTACGATGATTATGAAAAACACGAGTAGCATATATATGCCATAATCACTAATTTTTTTCATACCTTTTTCAATTCCTAAATAGGAAGTAATTGTGTATATAACCGCAACAGCAATTATTATGGAGGCAGTTAAGCCAAAACCATCAGGTATTCCCGTTAAATTTGAAATGGTTGAAGATATAATAGGAGCTCCAAGCCCAACCACAATGACAATGCCTGAAATTGAGCTTAGTACAAAAATATAGTCTATAAAGCGTCCAAAAAACCTCTTTGCACCTTGAGGCACAAAATCTTGGCATACCTCACTTATCATTAGTGAGGAATTTTTTTTCACATGGTAAGAATAGGCAATTGGTAAGGAAGCTATGCAAAATAGACTCCAAGCGACCGGACCCCAATGATGAAAATTATACGCTGAAGCCCAATCATAAGCAGCCGTAGAAGCCACTGCCGCCCCAAATGGCGGAGTTGTAATATAACCTGTATATTCAAGAAATGCCCAATAAATTGTTCCGGAACCAAAGCCCGAACAAATCATCATGGCAATATAGCTAAATGTTGTAAACTCAGGTTTTTCATTTCCAAGTCTTATATTACCATATTTGCTAATAGCAATATAAATACATAAAATGAAACATAAAAATACAAACCAAAGTATTGGTGAACCAAGGCTTTGAGTAATTCCTGTAAAAATTAGTGATGATATTTTATTTGTAAGTTCAGGCGCTGCAATCATACTTATTACAAGTCCTGAAACCAAAAGGAACGAGACTACAATAAGTACATTATCAAATTTTTTTCCATTAGGATCTTTTGATGTCATTTTTAACCTCTCAAATTATTAATATGTTTAAAAAATGTTATTTTGCAAGTCTAGGATCGTTTAATACTTCGTCAAGTTCAGAATTATAACTTGCAAAACTAAGTCTTTGCACAGCGTCCCAATCCATCTCAACTCCCAACCCATTACCTTTAGGTGCGTGGGCGAACCCTTCTTTATCAATTCTAATCACAGTTTTTGTGTCGAATTCAAAATTTTCATAAGGGTATGGTTGCTCATAAAATGAGCAATTATGATAGGCCAAGGCCAGTTGCAAGTTGGCTGCTTGTACAATTGGTGTGCCCCATGATTGTAATTCACAGCGTTTATTATAAGCCTCACACAAGTGCATAATTTTGACGCTTGGAGTAAACCCACCATTAATTGTCACATCTGTTCTAACATCTGTCCAAGCATCTTGTTTTAAACCCTCATTAATATCCATAAGAGATGTTTGCACCCAACCTCCTGTATTTATTGCTACAGAAGTTTTAGACATTATATATTTATAACCCACCATATCACGGTCAGGTAAGGGTGCTTCAAACCATAACCAGTCATAATCGGATAATTTTTGAGCCATTTTTAATGCTTGTTCTCTATTATATTGACAATCACTATCAAGCATAAATTTCATTCTGCCGGCATATTTTTCTTGAATTGCATCAACTAATGGCATATCACGTTCAAAACAAGCAGGAGGGTGAATTTTAACTGCTGTAAAACCTTGTTCAAGACAATCATCAATATATGCAAAATATTCTTCATAAGTGTCAAATAATGGGGTTGAAGCATAGGCCGGTATTTTATCTCTTGCTCCACCAAGCATTTGATAAATTGGTAGATTGGCATATTTGCCTACAATATCCCAAAGGGCAATGTCTATGATGGAAATGGTTGGGAGTTTAAAAGCCGTTGGACGATATGCCATATGGGCCCATATTGCTTCACGATCTAATGCGGATTTACCAAGAATTCCGGGGACAAACAGTTTTGCAACCTCCAAGGCAGACACATCAAACCTGTTTTCTGTATAGCCAATTGTCCCACCTATCCCTTCATAACCATCTAAGGTTGTTATTTTACAAATAATGTCCGATGTGCAAATATTACCACAATATTCAGCCCAACGTGGACGATGCAAATTGGGGTCACCAACAGCAAAAAACTCCACTTTCTTAATTAATAAAGGTTTCGTTCTCAATTTTCACTCCTTTCTATGTTGTTATAATTAATATGCTAGTAAGATATTAGTATAATTTATTTTAATAATTTTCAGGCATTACTTAACTACCTAAACTTGACTCCCATTCTCTCTCATTTGAGTTTGAATAGCCAATACATCAACATCTTTATATTTAATGTTATTTTCAAGGCTCAAAACACTTGCAATGGCTGCCGCATGGCCATATTCAAAACACTGTGCTGTTACTCTGCTCGAAGCCAAAGCCTCATGTTCTGTGGAAAGGCTACGTCCGGCCACAATTACATTGTCAATATTTTTTGGGACTAAGGTTAGGTAAGGAACTTCATAATAATCATTATTTAACCAATGAAGTTTTGATACATCGCCGGCATGCAGTTCAATGGGCCAAGATGAACGAGCTATACCATCTGCACATTTTTTACACTCAGTCACATCAGAATTATAGAGGGTTTTTTCACCTATAATGGTTCTTGTTTGCCTAACCCCAACTTCCGTCGACATGTCAATCAGCTCTGAATTTTCAAAACCTTTCACATTATCCTTGAAAAAACGGTGATATTCTCTGGCCGCCCGTCTTCCTGATATTTCAGCATAAGTCCTTTCTTCAGGATTAAGTACATTTAAAATTTCTTTATTTTGTCCCGCAAGCTGAGTGCAATTCATTAAAAATACGGATGGCTGAGGGGTTGGAAATACCCAAATTTTATTTCTTGGGGTATTATAACTTCCATTTTCAAAAGACTTTGTAAGTTTGTTTGTTAAATCGAGGGGGCAAATTGTATTTTGTCCAAAATAGTTATAATAGCTTTTTTCATCAACATTAAAAAGCCTAAACATCATGGTGGGGTTTTGCACAGCTCCATTATCACCACGGGTATATCCAAGGTTTGCCATGGCAATAAGTGTGGCGTCCCCCGTGGCATCAATAAAGCGCTTGGCTCTAATAATTGCCTGTCCTGCACTTGAATTAACATAAATGGCATTTATTTTATTGTTTACCATGGAAATGTTAGTGATTAATGTATGGAATAAACAAGTTACATTATTTTTCTCTATAAAATCATCGGCCACTTCACGCCAAATAAGTGGATCAAAGGTTCTTACATGAGTATTGCCATAAATTTGCGGTTTGGTTAGTCCATTTTTTTTGTCTAAAGCCTGGCAAAACTCATCCGTAAAACCAAGGACAATTTGTTTAGGATCTTGATTTTGAATATTTTCTTGGGTCAAATACATTCCACAAATTGTGCCCGATAAACCGGCCACAGCTGCCCCACCGGCAAAACCGTTTTTTTCAACTATTATGGTTTTTAAACCTTGTCTAGCTGCATTTACAGCTGCCGAAACTCCAGCTGGTCCGGCTCCACAAACAACAAGATCAGCATGATATTCTTGATTTTCCGCTAAAGGTTTTATGTGTGATTCAATCCACGACAAGCCCATATTTACTCCTTTTATATATAAGATAATTATGCAATATATAAAAATATTTTTTTAATAACTTCTATTTTTATCTACATATAATATTATCTAATATGTCAATTTTAGTTTTAAGTCAATTATATTTTGCAAATTAAATATAAATTCTGTTAATATATATAAAAATATTACTAATTATAATATATTATAATATTAAATTTCTTAAAATTATAATATATTAGTTTTAATATAATAAAGATTTCTTGTCATTTTGCGAGCAATTTTATATAATAAATTATTGACTAGTTCTAAAAATTTATTATGTGGGAAAAACATAAAAATGCAAAACAAAACACAAGCCGAAATTGCCAGCCAAGAAATTGAACGTATGATTGTTTTTGGTGAACTCGATATACATTTATTATATTCAGAAAATAAACTGGCAAACTTATTAAATCTTGGCAGAACACCAGTTCGTGAAGCATTACAAAGCCTTGAACAAATGAATTTGTTGACAATTCACCCCAAAAAAGGCATTGAGTTCCATACTATAAGTCCTGAACAACAAATCCAACTCTTAGAAATAAGAAGACGAATTGAACCTATTTGCTTAGAATTTGCCATTATGCGAGGTACAATCGAACAAAAAAATAGAATGATTAAACTTGGCTATGAAATTGTCAAAAATTCAAGAGAAAAAAATCAAACTCAAATACTATATTGTTTACAAGAAGTCCATGCCCTATTGTGCGAAGCTACCCAAAATCCATATTTTCATCACGCACTTGGTGAAATACAATTTTCTTCACGTCGCTTTTGGTTTGATAATAAAATAGATGGTGATGAACTTGTGGCCGCTATAATTCATCAAAATATATTAAATTCTGTGGTGCTGGGAAATTTAAACTCTGCCTTAAAATTTTCTTCTGATCTAATGGATCATCTAGCTCAAGACGCTTTTATAAAGATGAAGTCTTAGTATATATATTTATAGACTTACTATGCTTTAAGGTTGGCCTTTGGTAATTCTTTCCAACTAGTTACCATGGCCGGCGATTTATGTTCTTGGGTCATATACCAATTTGCATCATGTATGCCTTCGGCTCCAAAAAACAGAGTGTTTTTTCCGAATTTATGATTTATGTTATCCAAGACTTGCATTAAATTTTTTGATTTAATCTGTTCATTTTCCTGATTTTCAAGATAATCAAGTAAATTCCCTTGTATTTTATCCTTGTTCTGTAAATCAAAGAGCATAATTCCTGCCTTGGCATAAGGATAGTTAGCTTTATAAATTAAGTCTAGGCCTTGGCGTACAGCTTCCAAAAAATGCCTACTATCTGCGGTTGGTTTTATAAATATATGACTTACAGAATTGCCGTAAAAATCCTCAGCATTAAACCTTGAAGTACGAATATGCACCTCAATACCTTTGGCCAGCAAATTTTCTTGTCGAAGACGTTCGGAAGCTCTAGCTGTAAAATGAGCTAAAGCCTCGAAAAGTATTTCCCTGGCAAAAACTTTTTTCCCAAAGGAACGGGAAGAAACTAAGGTTTGCCGCTGACTCAAATTTTCATTTTCCACCACAGAGGGCATACCCCTTAGTTCTAAAACCGTATTCCAACCACTGACTGTTAAATTTTTTCTAATCCAATTATCATTGGCATTGCATAGATCTTTAGCATTGAAAATATTATTATTTTGTAATTTTAAAGCATATTTTCTGCCTATGCCCCAAATATCACCAACTTTTACCTTTTCTAAGTAATTTAAAAAATTTTTATCGTTTATGTCCAGGTAACAAATTCCTTGATTTTTCTTAGATAAATGATTGGCCATTTTTGCTAAAGTTTTAGTTGAAGAAATTCCAATAGAAACTTCAATACCAACCCATTTAAATATTCTTTCCTTAATATCAAGGGCAAATTCTTTCATATTTGCCAAATGGGCTTTATCTAAAAAAACGAAAGCTTCATCAATGGAATATTGCTCCACTGCGTATTCTTTATTACTAGCACAAAAATCTTCTAAAATAGAAATAATTCTAGCTGATATATCAGCATACAAAGCATAATTAGAAGAAAAAACTGCCACATTATGTTGTTCTAGAAAATTCTTTACCTGAAAATAAGGTACACCCATTTTTATACCAAGATCCTTGGCTTCTTTGGAACGGGCCACAATACAACCATCATTATTGGACAAAACCACCACAGGACGCAAAGCCAGATCCGGCCGAAAAAGCTTTTCACAGGAAGCATAAAAGTTATTTGCGTCAATTAAAGCATACATAAATAATTTTGAGGAAGATATTTTTTGGAGGGAAAACTCTCTCCCTTTCCTTGTTAAACTTTCAATAATCTTGAAAAATTTATTTCAAAAGACTATAATAGTCCACGCTGAAAAAGTCAATTTTTGACTTTTTCAGAAAGGCACGTTGCCTCCAAGTGCCACGTTGTGGACGCCACAAGTGAATTGTGGCTCACTTTACGGCACGCAAAGCTGACGCATTTGCTTACAGCTTTGATTAGTCGATGCTTCAAAATCTTTTTTTAATTCAAAATCTGCAATAAAATCGCTTGTTCCAAGCTTATTTCTTGCA
>CAYJHF010000092.1:0-9748 GCA_964369905.1 uncultured Mailhella sp.
ATGAAATAGTTAAAGCTTATAAGAATGTAACAATCAATGAAGCTCTATTTCAAGGTCATTTTCCAGGTGCACCTGTTATGCCGGGTGTGCTTATAATTGAAGCTATGGCACAAACCGGTATTGTACTTGTTGTTAATAGTAATGATTTGGGTGATAACTTGGTCTACTTGTTTACAGGCATTGAAAAAGCTCGTTTTCGTCGCCCCGTTGTTCCAGGTGATAAGCTTGAAATAGAGTGTACAAATTTGCATAGAAAAATGCAGCTCTGGAAAATGGATGCCAAGGCTTATGTAGATGGTCAATTGGTTGCACAAGCAACCCTAACTGCTGCAGGTGCTCCCATGGACAGCATAAACTAAAGTTGGTGCTTTATGTCAAATATCCATTCTTCAGCTTTTATCTCTGCCAATGCAAAAATTGGTGAAAATGTAATTATTGGTCCCTGTGCAGTTATTGAAGATGATGTAGTTATTGGAAATAATTGTAGAATTGACGCTTTTGCCAGCATTAAACAATACACGACTATGGGTGAAAATAACCATATTCACTCCTATGCCTTGGTGGGTGGTTTACCGCAAGATCTTAAATTTCATGGTGAAAAAAGCGAACTTATTATTGGGGATAATAATAATATTCGGGAATTTTCTACCATTCACCGCGGTACTGAATCAGGTTCATTGCTGACAAAAATTGGTAATGGCAATTTAATTATGGCTTATTGTCATGTGGCTCATGATTGTGTTTTAGAAGATGGCATTGTAATGTCAAATAATGCAACTTTAGCAGGGCACTGCACTGTGGGCGAAGGTGCAATTTTAGGTGGAATATCAGCAGCTCACCAGTTTACCAGAATAGGAGCGTATTCATTTTTAGGTGGTGCTTCAGGAATTGCTCAAGATTTGCCTCCTTATATGCTTGCTGTTGGTAATAGGGCAACTGTTCAATCGCCAAATATTGTAGGGCTTAGAAGAAAAAAAGCCAGTAGAGAACTATTTGCAGCTTTTAAACAGGCTTATAAGCTCACTTGGTATAATGCCATGCCAAGGGCTGATGCCATGATTCAGCTTGAGGCTGAATATGGGCACTTACCGGAAATAATGCACTTTATAGAGTTTATTCGCACCAGTGAGCGCGGAATTTTACCAAGTTCTAAAAATGATGGTTTAGACTAACTTATTATGTTCATTAAGCTCATGTTCGTTATAATTATCTAGTCGATGCTTGTAAATGGATAAACTAACTATAAATAAAGAAAAATCGACCAGAAATATGTACAGAGCGTGCTTTTTCTGGTCGATTTTGAATTGAAAACAAAATTTTTGTAATAAGGTAAGAAATGAAAAAAGTTTGGGAAGTTGTTGGTAAGCTCTTAGTAGTTTTCATATTTTGCTTAGCTATTTGGCTATTGTATGATAAATTGCGTGCCTATAGCTTTGAAGAAATAAAGAATGCCATTTCTCAAATTTCCTATTTTAATTTATTTCTTTCCTTTTGCTTTATGATTTTAAATTATATTGTGTTAATTGGTTATGATTCCTTAGCCCTTATGGCTATAAAGAAAAAGCTAAACATTGGTAGAATAAGTTTAGTTTCTTTTGTGGGCAGTGTGATTAGTTTAAATTTCGGTGCCTTACTTGGTGGAAGCACTGTGCGCTATCGCCTATACTCTGCTTGGGGTTTTAGTCCACTTGATATTATACGGCTTGTTTTAATGCTAGCGGTTACATTTTGGGTTGGAGCCATGGGGCTAGCCGGCCTATTGTTTATTTTTGTTCCCCTTGAATTACCACCTGAACTTAATGTTCATTTATCGTCAGTGCGTCCCCTTGGTTTTATTTTGTTTGCTATTTGTGTTTTATACCATTTATTGTGTTGGAAAGTTGACGGTAAAACCATGATGATTAGGGGAAAAGAATTTGCTTTGCCACCATTAAAAATTGCTATTTTACAAACCATTGTGGCCGGCATAGACTTAATTGTCGCAGCAGCCTGTTTATACTCACTTTTTCCAAGTGACGCAGGGCTTAGTTTCTTTAGTGTTGTTCCAAACTATTTATTAGCTCAAGTTGCTGTTGTGCTAACCCATGTTCCGGGTGGGGTTGGAGTTTTAGAAGTTGTAATTATGAATTTAACAAGCAATATTCCTTCAAGTACCGTTTTTGCAGCTGTTTTAATGTTTAGGGTGGTTTATTATATAATACCTCTTCTTTTTGCCTCTGTATTGCTCGGAATAAATGAAATTTTATTGCGTAGAAAAACTATTCAGGTGGACAGCAATAAACAAGCTTTAAATGACTGGTTCTTAACTACCATGAAATATACTGTTTTTGTGATTGGAATTTTGTTTTGCTTGTCTGCTATAATAAGAATACCAACAGCAAAAATTGTAAGTAGTGCTGAATTTTCCTCATATTTTTTTATGTTTTTCTATTTATTACGCAGTATTATTGGAATAACATTAATTGTTTTTGCTTATGGTCTTGATAGAAAACAAAAAGCCCATTGGAATATTATTGTAACATCTCTTTGTTTTGGAGTTGTGGCTATTTTTGTTTATGAGGGAAGTTTGTATAGTATTGGTGTTCTTGCCGTACTTTTTCCCTTATTATTAAGTAAGGATAAATTTACCCGTGAAAAAATTCCAAGTGCCTCTCATTATCCACTACACTGGCTTATAACATCGGTTACTGTAATTGGGGCTATTATATTAATTACTTATGCTTCAAGTGAGGCCATAAAACAGCCCATGATTATGTGGTCGGAAGTTTTTCCTAAAAGCTTTTCACCTGTTATTGTTTCCATTACAGTTCAACTTATAACTGCCATTAGTATTATGCTTATTTTAGCTGATAAGGTAAGAAAAGTTAGAGTTAGGAGAAAATATGCAAGGAATAATTATAACTAGCCATGATCCTTACTATAACTTAGCACTTGAACAAACTCTGTTTGATTGCCTACACAGTGAAGAATATTTTTTGCTTTGGCAAAATAAACCTTCGGTAATTGTGGGACGGCATCAAAATACAGTGGAAGAAATAAATGAAGATTATGTGAAAAAGCACAATATTCCTGTGGTTAGACGTACAACTGGTGGTGGTGCTGTTTATCATGATTTGGGCAATTTAAACTTTTCTTTTCTTTCTGCCCAAAATAATAAAAATCTTGGTTCTTTTGAATTTTATAGTGAGCAAATCTCAAAGGCTTTACGTTCTCTCGGTTTTAATGTGGAAATGTCCGGACGCAACGATTTAACCATTGAAGGTAAGAAGTTTTCAGGCAATGCCAAAAGGAGTAGCGGTTCAAAGGTTTTACAGCATGGAACTTTAATGCTATACCTTGATGTTTCAAACCTTGCTGATATTTTAACCGGTAATCCGGATAAATACAAATCAAAAGGAATTTCTTCTCATAAGAGCCGAGTTGCAAACTTAATAGAATTTATGCCAAACAAAAAGCCCGAAGAATTAATGAGCGATGTAAAAAATGCTTTAATGTTTCATTGTGCTTCTAAACAAATCCAACTACCTGAAGAAATAGAACAAAAAGCACTAAAACTTGCCAAGGAAAAATATGAAACTTGGGAGTGGAATTTTGGAAAATCACCTGTTTATGAAGTAAAGTTGAGGAAGCGTTTTAGCTGGGGAGTTTTTGAACTTTTAGCAAATGTTAAGCATGGATATATTGAACAATGTGAAATTTTTGGAGATTTTTTTATTACAAGCGATATAGAAAACTTTAAAAACAATTTAATCGGCTTGGCTTATAAAAAAGAAGAACTGATTGCATACTTTAATCAAGAAAAAGCTTATGAGGTTTTTATAGGGGCAAATCAGACAGACTTTGAAAATTTTTTTGCTGAAAATCTGATATGAATTTTCTTGACAAGTTGTAGCGTTGCCTGTATGTTTTCACGTCTGTAAGTTTTTAAGTAAGTTTACCTAAAGCTTTTGTGTTTGATTTTGCAAGGAAAAATAATGAAATTTCAAAGTGAATTAAAAAGTATTGATAAAAATGGTCAAATATTTCAATATGATGACCAAGGTATATGGAAAAAATACTTTGAGAAATTTAATTTTTCCTGTAGAGTTATTGAAGATATTTATGCAGAAGTTTTTGTCTTGCCAAGTGAAGATGGCTGCCTTTTTAAAGGTAAGGTGCAGGGAAAAATTGCTTTGCCTTGCGATAGATGTGCTGAAGAAATAATTGTTCCTATTTTGTCTGAATTTGCTGAATTTGAAGATTATCCTTCTGAAAACTTGGATAATTTCAATTATGCAAGAAATGCTGAGAACAGCATTGGGCAACTTGATGAAATAATAGAAGAAAATAAAATTTTATTTTTAGATCATGGTGCAATTTATATTGATTTTGAAGCCCTATTGTGGGAAGAATTTGTTTTGGCTTTGCCAAGCAAGCCACTTTGTGATGTTAGCTGTAAAGGAATATGTAGCAATTGTGGGAAAAATTTGAATTTAGAAACTTGTGACTGTGAAGATGAAGGTGCTGACCCTCGCTTTGCAGCTTTGCGTAAATTAAAAATTCAATGAGTTGGCACTTTATATAGTTTCAACTTTTTATAAATAATTTGTATTAAAACTTTGGTTCCAAAGAAGATATAAAACTATACTTTGGAAGAAATAAAGGAGAATAAAATGGCTGTTCAACAAAATAAAAAATCTCGCTCTAAAAAAGGTATGCGTCGCTCACACGATAGAGTGGCAAAACCAACCATAATTTATTGCGCTTGTGGTGCTCCCACTGTGCCTCATGTTGTTTGTCCATCATGTGGTAAATATAAAGGTCGCCAAGTTTTATAGTCGATGGTTAACCCTAAGACTGTGCTTGCTGTGGATGCTATGGGTGGGGACTTTGGCCCATCTGTAGTTATTCCCGGTGCACTTAGAGCTGCACAAAAAACAGATTCAAAAATTATCTTCGTTGGACTTGAAGAAGAGATTTTAGCTGTTTTGGCAAAGGTTGATCCTGCCCTTAAGGCTGTTGAACATGAAATTATTCATGCTTCACAAGTCATTGAGATGCACGAAAAACCGTCTGAAATTCTGCGCTCAAAAAAAGATTCCTCCATTCAAGTGGCTTGCAAGCTTGTGAAAGATAAACAAGCAGATGCTGTAATAAGTGCCGGACATTCCGGTGCTTGTGTGGCCTGTGGAATGTTTATTTTGGGAAGAATACCCGGGGTTGAGCGTCCTGCTTTGGCCACTATTTTGCCTTCAAAAAGCACTCCTAAATTGTTGCTTGATGTGGGGGCTAATGTGGAGTGTAAACCTTATCACCTTTTTCAGTTTGCCCTTATGGGCTCAGCTTTTGTGGAAGACATATTAGATTATGAAAATCCAAGGGTTGGGATTATGAGCATTGGTGAAGAAGAGGGTAAGGGCACAAATATAGTTAAAGATGCTTATGACTTGCTAAAGAGTGCACAAAACTTAAACTTTGTGGGCAATGTGGAAGGAAGAGACCTTTTCCTTGGCGATGTTGATGTAATAGTTTGCGATGGTTTGTGGGTAATATAGCCTTGAAATTGAGCGAAGGACTTGCTTTTTCAATAATTGATGTACTCAAGCGTGAGCTTATGGGTAATGGTTTACTACCTAAAATTGGTACTTTCTTAGCAAAAAAAGCCTTTAAAAAATTTGCGGCAACCATTGATTACACTGAATATGGCGGTGCTCCACTACTTGGTTTAAAAGGTGTTTCTTTTGTCTGTCACGGTTCAAGTAATGAAAAAGCTATCACAAGTGCCATTTGCATGGCTTCAACTTATGTAAAAAAAGGAACCCATGAAAGGCTTGTGGCAACCATTAAGGATAATGAAGAGCTAACCAGATTTGCACGCTCAGTTTAATGTGGCTATAGAGAATAAAATGTCTAAACAATACAAAATTCTAAGTCTTGGAACTTATGTTCCACAAAATATTTTGAGCAATAAAGATTTAGAAGAAATGATGGAAACCACTGATGAGTGGATTGTTAGTAGAACAGGTATTGAAAATAGGCATATTCTAGGAAATTTAGAAAATGCTTCCGATGCAGGATTTATTGCAGCCCAAAATGCCATAGCTGAAGCAAAAATAGATTTATCCGAAATTACACATCTTTTAGTGGGAACTTGTACCCCTGATTATCTTTCTCCTTCTGTTTCAAGTATCATAGCTAATAAGTTAGAACTTTCAACTTATAGTGGCGTGTCTACCATTTCCCCCCATTCAAAATCCATAACTTGTTTTGACTTTAATGCAGCCTGTTCAGGCTTTATTTATGGTCTTGACTTGGCCAGAGCCTTTCTTAGTCTTTATGAAGACGCAACTATTTTATTGGTTGTAACCGAGGCCATGTCAAGAAGAATGAACTATAAGGACAGGACAACTTCCATCTTGTTTGGAGATGGAGCTGGTGCTGTTATAATTAGTGCAAAAAGCAATAAAAAACATTTATTTACAATAGATGATGTTTCCCTTGGGGCTGATGGTAATTATAGCTCATTAATCACCATTGGTGGTGGAACTAATAAGTCTGTTCAAATAGGCGATCAAATAACAGAAGATTATTTTTTATCCATGCAGGGAAGAGAAGTGTTTAAACATGCGGTTAGGGGTATGGCGCTAGAAAGCGTTAAACTATTAACCAGAAATAATCTTGAAGTGGCGGATATAGATTATCTAGTTGCTCATCAAGCCAATGCCAGAATATTGAATGCTGTTGCGGAGCGCCTTGAAATACCACCTGAAAAAGTTTATATCAATCTGAAAAACTATGGCAACACTTCAGCTGCCTCCATTGCCTTAGCACTCAATGATGCAAGAAATGAAGGCAAAATTCATGCAAATAAAAAGATTTTACTTACAGCCTTCGGAGCAGGTTTAACTTGGGGTTCAGCTCTTATAAGCTCTTGATTTTAAAGTAATAAAAATGAGCTTAAAAGTAAATTAAAAATAGCTAATTTTCGCATTGTAAATTTTATAAAAAAAGTATAGAATGTGCTAACAGAAAATTTAAAGACTAAGAGGGTAATAATAATGAGTGAAGAATTGAGATCAACAGCTCTAATTACAGGGGCTTCTAGGGGAATTGGCAAGGCCATTGCTCTAACCTTAGCTGCTGACGGTTACGATATTATTATAACCTATGCCTCCAAGCAAGAAGAAGCCGACTTAGTTGTGGCTGAAATTCAAAAAAATGGTGGAAATGCAAAAGCCTACAAACTAAATGTCAATGATGGACAAGCCATTGCTGATTTTTTCAAAGAAGAAGTGAAAGATAAAGTTCGCCTTGATGTTTTAGTGAATAATGCCGGAATTACAAAAGACGGATTTATCATGCGCATGAAAGATGATGATTTTGATGCTGTAATAAACGTGAATTTAAAAGGTGCTTTTGTTTGTTTGCGTGAAGCTTTTAAACTTATGTCTAAACAAAGACATGGGAGAATTATAAATATTGTTTCCGTGGTTGGGCAAATGGGCAATGCAGGGCAAGCCAATTATGCAGCAGCCAAGGCTGGGTTAATCGGTATTACAAAGTCAGCAGCCAAAGAATTTGGCTCAAGATCCATTACTGTTAATGCTGTTGCCCCCGGATTTATTGAAACAGATATGACGGCCGCTCTATCTGATGATGTGAAAGCTCAGTATGCTACCCAAATTCCCCTCGGAGTTTTTGGGTCTGCACAAAATGTTGCAGATGCTGTCGCTTTTCTGGCCTCAGAAAAAGCAGCCTATATTACCGGTCAAGTGCTGCCAGTAAATGGCGGACTTTATTGTTAACCTAAAAATACTACCCTGTGGAGGGATTATGTCAGTTGAAGCCAAAATTAAACAAATTATTAAAGACCAACTTGGTGTTTCCGAAGAAGAAGTAACACTTGAAGCTTCTTTTGTGGAAGACTTAGGTGCAGATTCTCTTGACCTTACCGAGCTTATTATGGCTATGGAAGAAGAATTTTCCTGCGAAATCGCCGATGAAGACGCTCAAAAAATATTAAAAGTTAAAGACGCAATTGCTTACGTTGAGTCAAAAGCTTAATTTAGTTGGGCATTTAATTTCAATGGATATTTATTCATTTGAAGTTAAATGCCTTTTTTGTTTAATCTAAAAAAGAATTAAAAACATTTTTTGTGTAATAAAATAGTCGATGCTGAAAAATGTGATAACTATATATAAATAAAAAGTTTTTTATTAAAATAAGTCTAAAACTTTTGCAAGAAATAAGCACGGAACGTGCAATTTACTTGTAAAAGTTTGGTGAAAAAAAGAATTTTCAGCAGAGGCTAATCAAAGCTGTAAGCAAGGGCGTCAGTTTTGCGTGCCGTAAAGTGAGCCACAATTCACTTGTGGCGTCCATAAGGTGGCACTTGGAGGCAACGTGCCTTTGTAGAAAAATACAAAAATTGTATTTTTCAGCGTGAACTAAAATAATTTACTTTGTAAAATAGCTTGGAGGATATATGAATCGCAGACGTGTTGTTGTTACTGGAGTTTCTGCCATTACCCCATTGGGACTTGATGTAAAAACCACTTGGGAAAATGTTGTGGCAGGTAAGTGTGGCATAAAAAAAATAACCTCATTTGATACAACAGGTTTTGATACAGATATTGCAGGAGAAATTCCTGATTTTAACCCTGAGAACTATATTCCGGCAAAACAAGCAAAACGTATGGATAGATTTGTACAATTTTCCGTATGCGGAGCCATACAGCTTATGGAAAACAGCGGTTATAAAATAACCGAAGAAAATGCTGATGCAGTTGGCGTTATTGTTGGCGTCGGCCTTGGGGGGCTTAACACCATTGAAACTTTTCATTCAAAATTAGTAGAAGCAGGGCCATCAAGAGTTTCTCCATTTTATATTCCTATGCTTATTTCCAATATGGCGCCCGGTCAAATTGCAATTTTTACAGGTGCAAAAGGGCCAAACCTTGTTCTTACAAGTGCCTGCGCTTCCGCAACCCACGCCATCGGACAAGCTTATACCGAAATTGCCATTGGACGCTGTGAAGCCATGATTACAGGAGGAGCAGAAGCAACCATTACAGCCATGGGAGTTTCCGGATTTACCTCCATGAAAGCCTTATGCACTAAATATAACGATATACCACAAAAAGCCTCACGCCCCTTTGATCTCAATCGAGCAGGTTTTGTTATGGGTGAGGGTGTTGGTATGTTATTTTTAGAAAGTCTTGATAGTGCTCTGGCTAGAAATGCTTATATTTACGCAGAAGTAGTGGGAGCATCAGGTTCTGATGATGCCTATCACATGGTTGCACCACAAGAAGAAGGACTTGGAATGGCCAGTGCCATGCGTAAAGCCCTAAAAGATGCCAATGTAGCACCAGAAGAAATTACACACATTAATGCTCACGGCACATCAACAAATGCCAACGATGCAGCTGAAACAAAGGCCATTAAATTAGTCTTTGGAGAACACGCCAAAAATATTGCCATTTGTGCCAATAAATCCCAATTGGGGCACTTGCTCGGAGCTGCCGGCGGTGCTGAAAGTGTAATCTCTGTTCTAACCTTGGATAGCGGTATGATTCCAGGAACTATTAACTATGAAACTCCAGATCCTGATTGCGATCTCAACTACATGGTTAACGGAACACAAAAATTAGATCCCATGTATGCAATGTGCAATTCCTTTGGCTTTGGGGGAACTAACGGTAGCGTTCTCTATAAAAAATATATTGCTTAATTTTTACTTTTTTTGGGGGAGAGGAAAACCCCTTT
>CAYJHF010000093.1:0-9408 GCA_964369905.1 uncultured Mailhella sp.
GAAAAAACAACAAATACTTTCAACAATAAAACTAAGGACAGTATTGAAAATGTCCGTGGTTTGAAAAAAGATGTAAAATCACGTTTTTCAAACATTTTAAAGGGTAGAAAGTTTCATCAGTCAAGCTTTGAAAGTGATTTTGCCCTTGTTTTAGATGCTTGGGGTTTAAGAGAAAATCAAATTCCTGAAGTATGCAAGGATTTAACAAACAGAACCTATTTATATGGCATTCTCTTAGTAATCGCAATCATACTGTTTGCACAAGCATTTTACTTTCTAGCCTTATTATTGTGTTTTTGTGCTTTTTTAGGCATTAGCACCACTTTATGGCGTGTTTATATCCTAAAAAACAAGCAATTTCTGCCATTTCCAAAGTATTTGCTATTATTCTTCGGCCTCAAAAAGTCTAGTGAGGGCTAAATTTATGACTTCATATTCTTTCATGCCATGTTCAATGCCATATAACTTGACTTTCTTTAAAGTTGTTTCTTCAATTTTGAAGAGTTTATTTGTGTATTTGGCCTCGGCCTTTTCAGCACCAAAAAAAGCACTGTCAAGTAAATCTTCTTTCTTGGAATTTTTTGGATTATTCCCTAATCCACCATTTCCTTTAGGCATTTTTCACCTCCAGTTTTTTAATTATTTCTTCTGCAAGCTTGCGATAATCCGTGGAGCCATAGCAAGAGCTGTCATATTGAAAAATACTTTCGCCATTGCTGGGAGCTTCGGCCAAAGCAACATTGTCTCGAATATAGGTAGATGTGACAAGTTCCTTATGTTGTTCATGCAAAAGTCCAACTACATCTCGGCAAATTCTCTTCCTCTTGTCATAAAAGGTTGGCACAATGGCCAAGATTTCAAGGCTAGGATTAAGCCTTGTTTTCACCCTTTCCAAATCATTGGCCATCAGTGCAAGTCCCTCCAAAGAGAAGAACTCACATTGCACGGGAATGACGATATAGTCACCTGCAGTGTATGTATTGACTGCAATCAAATCAAGAGAGGGCGGAGAGTCAATCAAGACATAGTCAAAGGTATTGACTTGCTCAAGACATTCTTTCAAGAGCATTTCCTTTCCAAAATCATTGGCAAAAATCTCACCCATAGCTGCAAGTTCACGAAGTGCAGGAATGAGATAGACACAGCCTCTCTCATCTTTATTTTCAAAAACCTTGATTGCAACTTCATTGAAAGTCTTTCTCTTTCTCATCACATCAAGAATGGAATTTTCTGCACTAATTCCACAAGCCGTGGTCAAGTTAGCCTGTGCGTCCATATCAAGCATAAGCACTTTATAGCCCATTTGGCCAAGTGCAAAAGCAAGATTATGCACAGTAGTTGTTTTTCCCACGCCACCTTTTTTGTTGGCAACAACAATCTTTTTCATAATTACCTCTTTTGGTTTATACATAAAAATTTAAGACTAAGCAATATTTTTATATTTTATGATATGAAATATAAAAATATATTAGTATAAAAATATAATAATAGCAAGCAATAAATATATAAAAATAATATTTTATAAAAATATAACAATATAAAAGGAGTTTATATGCAAAAACTATGTAATTACAAAACGTTGGCAATTATGGCTTTAATGCTTGGAGCTTGTTCAAAAAATACGGAACTAAGTTTACAGCCCTCATCTCAAGACTTTGTGGCCATTGAACTTGGTAAGGCCGTTGAAGAAGCACATGGACATTTAGCTACAATTTCTGAACTTAGAGGCAAGGGCGTTGAAGTTTTAATTCCTGCACCGGACAAAAAACTAAATCAGGAAATCACTGCCAACTGGACTGATACACCAAGAAATATCATTAAAGATATTTGTTTGACTGTGGGCTATAAATATCAAGAGCTAGGCTATACAGCTCAAGAAATCCCTATAGTTATAAATTCTTACAAAAAGCCTGCCTATGAAGTTCTTGAAGATATTGCCTTGCAAATACAGCCAAAAGCAATGGTTAAAGTAGATACAATAGGTGAAATTATAACGCTGGCTTATCCAAGTACGGCAAGATAAGGGGGTTGTGTCTATGAATAAGAAATTTTTAGCATTATTGATGTTTAGTGTTTTGGCCACAGGTTGTTTTAAAAAGACAAATACCATTGTACTCGAAGAACAAATAGTCAATCAAGATACAGAATTAACCGAAGTAAACACAAAGATTGAGGAAGAGCATAAGCCCTATGTGCTTGTGGTGGGACATAATGACAAAGAATTTACTGTAAGTAAAATCAGTAAATCAAATCCCGATGAACTGAATGCTCTATTGAAAATGAATAATCTTAGCTCCTACAATGAAGAGCATAGCACAACTATTTTACGCCCAAAAGCAATAAAGGACGTCGCACAGCTAATTGCCATTCAAACGGCCATGAAGTGGAAGTATGAACAGCTTATGATTGAGACAGAACGATATGCCTATCTCATGGACAGAGCATTTAACTTCTTACCCTTGCTTATGGTTTCCGATCAAGAAGTAATGGTTATGCCTCCGGTGCTTGCTAAAAGCGATGAGGCCATGAGAATTGAAAATGACGGCTTAGTTACAACGGCCAAAACCACTTATGAGATTTTGGAAAATGCCAAATATCTTTCCACAATTCCCAACTGGCGTTCTTTTTTAATGTTTGATGCCTTTCCAAAACCCGAACAGCCAAACCCTGCTCTACTACCTCGCACAGATAATGAAATGGCCATTTGGCAAAATACCATAATTGAAGCTTGGGAAGAGGGAGTATTGCAAGCCAGTGAACTTTATATTGTCAATCTCAATAAGTTAGTCCGCACATATAAGGGCATAAGCCTATATCACTTATTGGTGGCCAAAAGTTATTTGTCAAAAGTAAACATGGCCACATCACCTGCAATGACTAATATTGACGGCAATAAGATGTTCCTTGAGCAAAAAGTTTTCAGAATTACTAAACCTGCCAAGTTTCAAAAACCAAATTAAGGACTTTGCATGATTTATCCAAATGAACCTAAAAATAGATGGTCAACCGATGATTTTAACCAATTGCTGATTTGGGGAACTAAGCAAGGCATGAGTGATATAAGCATTTGCTCCGGTAATCTTGTTTGGATTAGAATACATGGCAAGTGGACTAGAGCCAGTGAGAGGACTATAGCCCTTGATGATGTGATTTATGCCCTTGAAAGTTTTACATTAAATAAATCCATCGGAGCCGCTCTGCAATCAGGAAAAAAGGATTATGACTTTGCCTATTACGTTGAAGAGGCACGAGGACTTAGGCATAGGTTTAGGGGCAATGCTTCACCTGTTGCCTATGGGGCTGTTACAGGAGTGAGGCTTATTTTTCGGACAATCTCACCGGAGCCGGCTTATTTATCAAAGCTTTGCTTAGAGCAAGAGATTTTAGACAATGCCTTTCCCTCCAATGGACTTATTCTTGTAACCGGTGTTATGGGAAGCGGAAAGTCAACCACTTTATCAGCAATTTTGCGTGAAATAATTGAAAAAGGCGGTAGGCACGTCATAACTTATGAAAGTCCCATTGAAAGTGATTTGTCCACGATAAAAGAGCAAAATGGGCCTGTCACTCAAAGTAATATTCCCTTTCATTTTGAGGATTTTTCATCTGCTGTCAGAAACTCCACACGTTCTGCACCCGATGTGGTGTTAATCGGTGAGTCAAGAGACCCTGAAACCCTTAGAGGTATGATTGAAAGTGCAGAAATTGGAGTGGCCGCTTATTCCACCGTGCATACTCGCTCTGTGCCTGAAACCATTTCAAGAATATTAAATGTCTTTCCCTATGAAGAACAAAGGCAAATTTCAGCCACGCTTATATCATCTTTAAGGTTAATTATTTCCCAAAGATTACTTCCAAACCCACAAGGAGGGCGTGTGGCTTTGCGTGAATTTTTGGTTTTCACTCCGGAAATAAGAGAAGCCTTACTTGCTACTCCCATAGAAGAAATTATTGAAAAGAGCGAAGCTCTTTTGGCAAGTCATGGGCAAACCATTCAAAAGGCGGCCAAGATTGCCTTGGACAGCTCAAACATTTATGAAACAGACTTTCAAGCCATATTGGCAGAAAGGAAATAATAAAGGAGACAGCTATGTCAAAAACGCACTTAGAGGTTTATTCAATCAGGAATTATTTAACTAAGGAAAAAGATGAAAAATCCTTTTGGACAAGAGTAGGCACAGCCTATGAAAACAAGGACAATTCTTACAATTTATTGTTAGATTTTATCCCTATGCCCGATAAAGACACAGGCCGTGTTCATCTGCATATGCGATTACCAAGGGCAAAAGATGAACAATCAAAAGGACAAAATACTCAAACATCACCTATGGACGAAAATATTAATTTCTCCAATGACTATCCTTTTGATTACTCAATTGAAGAATTGTAAGGAGTATTTATGAGACAAGTTTTATGGAGAAATACCAGTATTTTTCCCAAACTTTTTTTCTTAGATGCCCGGGCAGTTTTCCCTATTTTAATTTTTCTTTTCCACTGGGCAAATTGGACATTCGCCATAGCCGTTATTTGCATTGCATTACTTATTTTCCTTGAGAAAAGAGGGCTTACCGCAAACATTGGGCTACGATTTTTAAAACTCTATATTTTGAACGGAAAATATAGAAGAACAAGACTAACAGCGTCAACCATCAGAAAAAGATGTCGTTGGTAAAAAAGGAGTGACTTTATGTCAAATCAAGAAAATATCAGTTTTACAACAAGTTTGGAAGTGGCCATTGATCTTGGAATTTTTGATCCCTATGATTTTGATCTTGAGGATATTCCTAACGATGATGAAAGTGAGGATTAAGCTATGACAAAATTTAGTGCAAAAAACTTTGAGAAGTTTGCAGGTGAAACTTTGCCTTTATTAAAGCAAGCCTCTGAACAGGAAAAAATTCCTGTTGTTAATATGCCTGTCAATGACAGCTCTGATGTTGTATTTAGTGGTTATAACAAGACAAAGCTTATGCTTTCTGCTATGGCCAATGGCTTTGAGGATAATCGTTGGATTACCGAAAAACAATTACAAGAAAAATATCCTGAATTGTCTATCCCTGAAAATGCTCAACCCACTAATATTCTACGCTCCACAAAGAGTTATTTTGAAAAAGATGAGGACGGCAAAGCCGTTTCTCTATCCAAAGAAGAATTTGACTCACGCAGGATAGAGGCTTCAAAAAACGGTGAAAAAGCCAATGCCTTTTATGCTTTTGAGCATAATGCCTATAATATTTATAATGCAAGCCAAATTCCTAACTATCCTAAGCAAGAGAATAGTCTTTCCCTTGCTAAAAAAGATGTTTATGAATTAATTGATAATTTTATTGCGTCTTCCGGTGTAAAAGTTGTTCATAGCAATGACAAAAATTTTTATAATTATAGAAATGATACTATTGAAGCTGATCCAAATTCATTTAAAAGTAAAGATGATTATTATGCCAAATTATTGGAAAATTTCTTCTATGCCACAACCAATGAAAATCGTGAAAATAGGCCAATAAATACAACAAAAGAAGTGCTCGACGAACACGTTAAAACTACAACATTTGCCATGTTGGTTTCTGCTCAACTTGGGCTAGATACAACCAAGAAATATGCCGAAAACATTTTCCATCTTGTAGAAAAAAACAACTATCCCAACGAAGAATTGATGAAATCTTCCTATGAAGCACAAAAAATTCTTAGCACTTTTGAACAATTTGCCACCGGAGATACGGTTAGGGCAAATTGGTTTCCACATAATTCCGAATGGCATAATCTTATTGAAAAACAAAAGGAAGTTAGCAAAGAACAATTAAGCTCTGCTGAAGCTCCCATACAAAAAGAAAAGAAAGCTGAATATATTGAACCAAACATGGGCAATAAACTTCAGTATGATGTGGAGAAGAACACTTCACACCCAATTGTCATACGCCTTTATTTAGACATTCCAAAGGCTGAAAAAGAAGAGGCCAAAGTTCTTGGTGCAAAGTGGGATAATAACGAAAAATCATGGTTTACCATGTCCGATAATCCTAATAATAACAAACTGATGGAAAAATGGAAAGTCAATGAAGAAGTCAAAAACACAAAAATCTATTTAAATGTTTCCAAAGAAGAAAAAGATGAAGCTAAAGCCTTGGGAGCTAAATGGGACAGCACTCAAAAAGCATGGTTTACCACGGCCGACAATCCAAATAATAAGGATTTGATGGCCAAGTGGGCAGGCACTGACAATCAAAAGCCCACTGAAGATAAAATTTATCTTTCAGTTTCCAAAGAGGAAAAAGATTTTGCCAAAGCTCTGGGGGCAAAATGGGATAATAAGGAAAAAATGTGGTTCACCACAGCCAATAATCCCAATAATTCTGAATTATTCGATAAATATTCAGCAAAAGAAAATATGGCTCAAGCCCAAAAGGCAGAGAAAATTTATATCAATGTTCCGAGGGAAGAAAAGGAAGATGCCAAAGCCCTTGGGGCAAAGTGGGATAGAAAGGCTGTTTCATGGTATACTACAAACGATAATCCGAAAAATGACAGTTTATTTTCCCTCTATACCAAACAAGACACAAAGCCCTTATCTGCTGACAAATTGGAAGAAACCAAAAACCTTTTTAGCAATCCTGATTTTGTAAAATCCATCAGCAATAAAAATAATGAACAGAAAATCAAGGAAGCTCTCAATACTCTTGGTGAAGCTGTTGAGAATAAACTTAAAAGCTCAAGTTCCATGAGTCCAAAAATGAAATAATAACAAGATATGACAATATAATAGTATTTTTATATTATTATATTGTCATATTTTTATAGAGGTATATATGAATTTATTAATAGTTGAGTCACCCGGGAAGATTAAAAAGTTACAATCTATTTTGGGCAGTCAATGGGCAGTGGCCGCATCGGTAGGCCATGTGCGTGACTTACCCGAAAAAAGCCTTGGAATAGATACAAATACATTTAAGCCACAATATTTGCCAACTGATAGGGGCAAGGAAGTTTTAGCCAAGCTAAAAAAGATGGTGGAACAAGCAGGACAAGTTTACTTGGCCACTGACCCGGACAGGGAGGGCGAAGCCATTGCTTGGCACTTGGAAGACGCTTTAAATCTGAAAAATCCAAAACGTGTAACTTATACCTCAATTACGGAAAAAGACGTTCTTGAGGGCATTGGCAATGCCAGAAGCATTGATATGGCCTTAGTGAAAGCTCAAGAAGGTCGCAGAGTTCTTGATAGATTTTGCGGTTATATGGTTTCAAGTCCTCTTAGTAATGTGGCAGGCGAAAGATTTTCTGCCGGCAGAGTGCAAAGCCCTGCTGTTCGCCTTGTGGTCGACAAAGAAAGAGCTATTAGCTCGTTCATCAGCACCACACACTATGGAGTTGAACTTCTTTTTAAGGAAAATGATCAAGAATTTTCCGCTCAATGGAAAACAGAAAATTTCCTTAATACCGGGGAAGAATATATTTTGGATCAGGAATTGGCCAAAAAAGTGGCCACTCTCAAAACACTTGAAATAAAAGAATTTATTGAAAGTGAAAGAAAAAAAGCTCCACCTGCTCCATTTACCACATCAAGCTTGCAACAAGCTTCCAGTAATGCTTTAAAATTCAATCCCAAGAAAACTATGGAGCTTGCTCAAAAGCTCTATGAAAATGGGCATATTACTTATATGCGGACGGATAGCCCGAACTTGTCAGATGAAGCCATAGCTGAAATTTTTGCTTATTGCGATAAGTGCAGTTATCCACGAGTAGACAAAGCCAGAACGTGGAAGAGCAAAGAGGGTGCTCAAGAAGCCCATGAAGCCGTTAGACCAACCCATTTTGAAATTGAAGATGTTGACGGCACAGCAGACGAAAAGGCACTCTATCAGCTCATTAGGCTAAGAGCCATTGCAAGTCAATTACAAGATGCTGTCTATGCTGTTCGTACAGTAAAACTTGAAGCAGAACTTGAGGGAAAAGCAGTTTATTTTGAAGCCAAGGGAAGCTTACTTACTTTTCAAGGCTGGAAAGTGCTTTTTGAAAGCGATCAAGCTACAGCGGACGATACTGAAGAGGAAGAAGCAAATACAATTCCCTTGCTTGAGGCAGGAAATAGTTTAACGGCAAACTCTGCCAAAGTGCTTACCAAGAAGACCAAACCTCCGACACGTTATACACAGGCAAGCCTTATTCGTGACCTTGAAAAAAGTGGTATTGGGCGTCCGGCCACCTATGCTGCAATTATGGATAATATTTTATCCAGAGAATATATTGCCGAAAAAAAACAAAAACTTGAAGCAACTGCCAAGGGTGAAAAGTTAATTGAATTATTGTATGGCCAATTTGGTTTTTTAGAACTGGATTATACCAAGGAAATGGAAGATAGGCTAGACGATATTGCTATGGGTAAGGCTGATTATATGTCTTTGGTTTCTGATGTTTATAATACTTTAACCATTGAAGTAGATAAATTTAGAAAGGCTAAAGCTGTTCCTTGCCCTGCTTGCAAAGGATTAAATTTATCTCGTAAATTCAAAGCCAAGGAATATGATTTTTTTGCTTGTGCTGATTGTAAGGCCACTTTTGCCAACGTAAACGGACAACCGGTTGTCAAAGAAAAAAGAGAAATTCCTTTGACTGATTTTGAATGTACGTCTTGCAAAAGCAAATTGAAGCACATAATGGGCGAAAAAGACGGCAGAAAATATGATTTCTTTGCTTGTTCCAATAATGATTGCAAACTTGTTTTTGATAATGAAAATGGACAACCGGTTGCCAAAAAACCAAAAGAGGAAGCCAAGAAAACTCAATATAAATGTCCTAAATGTAAAAGTCCACTTTATGAAAAACCCACCAAGAACGGTGGAGTTTGGTTTCCTTGCTCCGGCTATCCAAAATGCAAGGAAAAATTTTGGGCTGATGAAAACGGCAAGCCAAAATTCAAGTAAAGGAAATTTTATGCTTAAGAAATTATTTTACTTTTTCCTTTTCCTGCTTGTACTGGCTTTGTTGTTTGGAGCTTATTTTATTTCCCAATTTATTCCGGAAGCCAAGGCCAATGATTTTAATAAAAAAATCATTGAAGTAAGGCTGACCAAGGTGGTAGATGGTGATACTTTCCATGGTATTTCCAACGGTATTCCGGTTAAAATAAGGCTATACGGCATAGACGCTCCTGAGAAAAAGCAAGCAGGCGGAGTTTCTGCCCATGAAAGCTTGGCAAAAATGCTAACCACTGTAATCTATACAGAAGTCTTCGATGTTGACCGCTATGGCCGTTTAGTTGGGATTATCCACCTCGGACAAGGGGAAACAGCTCAAACAAGACTTCTGGCTGATGGCCATGCTTGGCTTTATCAAAAATATTGCAAAATAAATTTGTGCAACTATTGGGCTGACATTGAAAGTAGTGCAAGGCTTGAAAAAGTTGGAATTTGG
>CAYJHF010000094.1:0-9316 GCA_964369905.1 uncultured Mailhella sp.
TTTTCATAAACCCTTTTCTGTTTTAAAAAAGATGACGATTTTTGGACGACTTTTTAATTTTTTTCTGTTTTAAAAAAGCACTTAATAATTTGCAAGCTATCACTTCATCTGAGAATGGAAAAATCCTAAAAGAGTAAAAATCAAGTTTATTTTACATTCGGACTTTATATGACTTTGAAAAAATCACCTTTTATGATATAATGTGTTTAATAAAACATAATTTATTTTCATATTGAAAGTTCTGCACAATTCATTGTGCAGGGTTTCATGGAGAATTTGCAAGGCAAATTCGATCAAAAATCAAGAATAGGCAAAACCACGTTTTTGTCGTTAAGTGATTGATTTGTGTGCCTTTTAGCTCTGCATATAGAATTCTTCAATTTTTCAAATTTTATTTTTTTATGAGAAATTCTGACATAAAAAATGATTATGCAGAGCTCTTATATTGGTGGTTTTTATGTACTCAAAAATATTTGCTTATGTGTTTATTGCCTTTGGCAGTATTTTCTTTTCGGTATTTCTTTTTGTTTTCTACGCGTTTGAAGTGAACAATACTTATTTTTCTCCACTATCGGCGTTTGGTGCGGCGGTGATTGGACTATTAACTATTTTTGTTGGAATTTTGGAATTAGCAGGCAAAAGAAAGCAAACTATCCAAAAAATACAACAATACATAGGTGTAGAAAAAGAAGACAAACAATCCAATTGCTTGACTATTTTGAACTATTTAATTCACTTGAAATTGATTATACGCAAAAATACCAATTTTCTGAAATCCTTTCTGCTTTAGAAGTTAAGTACACAGAGCTTAGCCCTTTTGTTAACAAACATACCTCATTTTATTTTGAAAAAGATTATCTTGTAAAAATCAACCTAAAAACGAAGAAAAAGAGCAAAGTAAGCTATTCTACCCTTGAAAAGAAATTTTCAGCCTATAATCAAAGAAAGAAAGCCTGGGTAGCAATCAACAATTTGGTAATGATAAAGATGACTTTCAAGGCAACGGTAGTAACGCACTGCCACCTACTGACTTTGAAGACTATGATTATGATAAAATTTTACCTAAAGATGTAGGCGAAATAGACGATCCTCCGTTTTAATTTTTCATTTTTGCTATAATGAAACCTTGCACAATGAATTATGCAAAGTTTTCATATAGTAATTATAGATGATTTTTTATTATATCTTCAATGCGTTGATCTTTCTGATACAAAGTCATGGTTGAGTAGCCTAATCCTTCGATTGCTGTTTTTTCTCCATTCGCAATTTGAATAACTTTATTTATAATTTCTGTGGAAACTTGCTCAATAGTTTTTGTACCCTGCATAATGCCACAAGCATTAATATCCATATCTTCATTATATAGATACTCATTAGCACTAATCCTAATCACAGGAATAAGCGGGTTTTCAAAGCTTGCTCCCCCACTAGTCCAAAGGATTATATGCACGCCAAGTGAAGCAAAGTTTACGCCAGCCCCACCACAAAGCATTGTTGTTTCTGATAAATAAAAGCCGGCTTTTTGTGGTTTTTCAATTATATCTTTACTGATTGTTAAAACGTCTTCTATGGGCTTTGTACCCATTTTTGCCAAAGCTCCCAAAGATTTTTCCTCAATAGTACTTATTCCGCCAATACAATTTCCAATACTCATGGCTTCTAGGTTACCAAGACTCCAGCGTTTATGCTCATTACTAATTAATAGTTTTATTTTTTCTTCAATAGTTGAGTTAACAGCTCTTTTTACAATAATATCTTCACAACCTAGTAATTCAAACAGTTCTCCGCCAATGGCTGTAGCACCATGTTCAATTAATCTATCTATTGCCATGCCAACAGAAGGGTTTGAGGCCATACCACTGCTTGCATCACTACCACCGCATTTTACTCCAAACCTTAATTCACTAAGGGGAAGTTCTTCTCTTTCTAATTTCTCAATTTGGGTTTGCATTTTATTAATAATGTCAATACCATACTCAATTGTTTTCCTTGTACCTTTTTGCTTTTGACAGATTAGAGTTTTGACCGGCTTTTCAGTGTTTTTAATAATTATTTGGGCTATTTTTTCCGGTGAAATACTGCCACAGCCCATAGCAACTATTAGAACAGCAGCCACATTGGGGTTTTCAGCAACTGCAATCATTTGATTATAACTTTCTTCATTGCCACCAAGCATACAAGTATAAGAATTTGTTAAAAGCACAATATCATGAAATAACTTGCTCAAAAAATGTCTTTCTATACTCCTTGAAATACCCTCGCAACATTCATCAACTGCAACAATTAAAATTTTATTGCGTATTCCAACATCACCATTTGGCCTTTTATAAGCATTTATTTTAATATAGTCGCTGATTTGCATTTTTCCTAACTCTCAAAATTTGTTTTTATATTCATTTGGTGTATAATTTCTTTTTTAATGTTTAATGGAATATCATGATTAATACTTTTTATATTGTGTACATGAACTAAACAGGCTCGTTCTATATTTTGTGATGCTTCTCCAATATTTGAGTTATACTTAATTATGTTTAATCCTTTTTGAATCTCAAATAAGGCTATTTTATTGCCAAAAGGAATATTTTCTTTAGCTATAAGAGAAAACAAAAATATATTTTCATCATTGTAAACATCTACTTTTTCACCACTTAATACATCGGTTAATGCAGTGGCCACATTATCTTGGTTTTTAATTTGAAGACATCTTTTCATGGTTCTAATGCTCTGTATATTTTTACTAAAAAACCAAAACTTGAAGATAGGAAAATTTTAAAATCTTCCTATCTTCAAGCTAAGTATTAATATTATAAATAGTTATTTCTGAGTATTGTGATAATTTTCAATTTCTTTAATGTCCATTTTACCAAAAATTTTAATAAAGCCTCGAATTGATGCAAAACCTATCACTGCTATTATAATTAGAAGTGGTAAAGATAAAATTGTAGGTATTGCTTTTATTGTATTTAGAGGAGCATCAACCAATATTAAAACCAATGGAGTAACAGAAATCACAGCACACCAAAATAATTTAAATATTGGAGAAGGCATTACATCTTTACCCAAATTACGACTAGTTGCAGCAGCAACACTAAAAGAACAACCGTCAACTGTGGTTGCAGTGAATAAAATTCCACTTACCACCATAATAATAACAAATACAGTGGGCATTGGCAATGAGTTTACTATGCTAATAACAAGCTGATCTGTATCACCGCTAATAGCAGATAAAATATCAATTATTCCAGCCTGATTTATACTAAGACTATATGCTTGCATAAATCCGTGGCAAACCCAACTTCCAAGGCTACCACCACCAAGAACAATTAAAATAACATCTTTTATTGTGTGCCCTTTGGCTAATTTTGCTATAAAAACCGCCGTAAATGGTGCAAAAATACCCCAGTAAGCCCAATAAAAAGCTGTCCAACCGGCAGGAAATCCACTTTTATCAACAGGGTCAGTCCAAAGACTCATTCTAAAGTATTCACTGGACATTATACTTAATCCATTAACAATCATATCCACTGAATATAATTTTTCGCCGGCTAAAAATACCCCAACTAAAAAGATTAAAAATATGTAAACATTCATATCACTAATTTTTGCCATTCCTTTTTCAAGTCCCAAATAAGAACTTATAAAGAATACAATTGAGATTACAGCCAAAATCATCATACTTACTTGAATAGAAAACTCAATATCAAAAAGCGAAACCAGAGCTTTTGAAATAAGTGGAAGGCTAAGGGCAACACTCATGGTTACAGCACCAAGGGTTGCAAAAATATATATAATATCAATGAGTTTACTAAATGCTAAAGGTAGTTTTTTATCTACGCAAGTTGCTAAAACCGAACTTAACTGCAAGGACTGATTTTTTTTAATATAAAGATTATAACACACAGCTATGGCACAAAGAGCAGCAGTTGACCAAGCTGAAGGCCCCCAGTGAAATTGGTTATAAGCCATGGCATATTCATAAGCTAAGTTTGAACCGGCCTCTATTCCAAAGGGTGGAGTTGATAAGTAAAATGATGTTTCTAAAAATCCCCAGTAAAACTGTGCAGAACCATAGCTTGCACAAAAAAACATAAAAAACACACTTCGCTTAGAAAAGATTGGCGCTTCATTGCCAAGCCTAATTTTACCATACTTTGAAAAAGCAAACCAAATCACCGTTAATAAGCAAATTAGAATCAATAATAAATACTCTGACGCAAGAGTATTTAAAATTCCCCATAAAATCGTATTAATAATTTTTAGTGATGATTCAGGATTAAAACCAATTATTACACCTATTAATAATACTGAAAGTGAACACAGCACCGTTAAAAATAAATCAATATTTTTGATTATGTTATTCATGACCTACCCACCCTTTTGTATACTCTAAAAGAGGTTGAAATTTAGATGATTCATATTTAACCATCTCATGGAAATTATTTTTTACTTTATCAAGAAATTTTTGCCATTGTGTTGGATCAATAAAAGGATTTTCACCATTAGGATTTTCACACATGGCTTTAATTTTTCCATCAGTATTATTTTGGGCTGTATGATTTCCAAGTAAAATATCAACTTTTTCATCATACACACGATTAATCCCCCAAATAAATTCCTTATGTGCATCATAATTGCCAAATAAGTGCATATATAAAAAATGTAGAGTATTAAAGCCAACCCCACCGTGCATACCACACCTTTTAACATTTTTGTTTTCATCAACTGCATCAAAAAAAACAGACATACACCCTGGTGTATGCCCAGGAGTATGAACCATTTTTATAGCAGTGTTGCCAAGTTCAATTACATCACCATCATTTATTTCAACATCAACCTCAAACATTGAAGCATAGCTATGATAGGCAACATTGTTTAGCGATGCCAAATCATAGTCCTTTTCCTTAAGCATTTTATGATCTAGAGCAGACAAAAATGTTTTTGCTCCACTAAGTGCGACAATGGTATTTGTTGAGCCATAATGATCATAATGCCCATGAGTGTGCACAAGATACTTAATATCAGCAGGCTTAAATCCAAGTTCCCAAATAGAATTGATTAAAAATGCACCCATGTGAGGATAACCACTGTCCAGTAAAATCAATCCATCGCCTGTGTCAATCAGGTGAACAGTTGCATCTTGATCCCCAACAAAGTATAAATTGCCAAAAATTTTAGAAGGTTGAACCAAATATTTATGCCCATGAATACAATAATCTTTTATTGGATATTCACCTTGTAAGTCACCGGGCAATCTTAGGTATTCACTCATTGTTTTTCACCTCACATCAAGTTAAATTTTGTATTTTTCTATTAAATCTTCATCTAATTCAATGCCAAGTCCAATGCAATCCGGAACATTAATATAACCATTTTCAAATGGAATAATGTTTTTTACAAGTTTAGTAAAAAGTGGACTATTAGATTTTGAGTATTCTATTAAATCACATTGCTTGGTACTTGCCAAAAATTGAGTTGTAGCGGACAACAAAATGCCGGTGCTAAAACCATGTGGAACCAATTTAACACCATGTTGAACTGCTAAATCATAGATTTTACGCATCTCACTAATACCGCCACATCGTGTAATATCTGGCTGAACAATTGAAACTTTTGAATATTTTAAAAATTCAGCAAATTCGTAATAAGTTGTTAAGGGTTCACCACCTGCAACCATGGTTTTTGTTAATCCTGATAACTTGGCATAGCCTTCTAAGTCATCGGGAAGAATTGGCTCTTCAATCCAATTAAGATTGTATTTTTCCAACCTTTTAAACATATATTTACTATGCTCGAAAGTATGCCATTGTGTTGCTAAATCAATTTGCAATTCAAAGTCCGCTCCAAGCTCATTACGAATTGTTTTAACAATTTCCTCATCAAGATCAGGGTCTTTTCCAAACACTCCCCCACCAAACTTTAAACTGCTAAATCCTTGGTTTTTTAGGTCTCTAACAAGTTGTATATTGTCTTCGGGGTTATCAGCCGGAATAAAAGTACCATAGGCTCTGATTTTATCCCTGTATTTTCCGCCCAGCAAAATATGAATCGGAGTTTGATAGTATTGTGATGAAATATCCCATAGCGCAATATCAATGGCACTTATGGCATGAATTCCAAGTCCTCTCCTGCCGCTATAATTAGAAGACCAATACATCAAATCCCAAAGTTTTTGAATCTCTAAGGGATTTTGACCAAGTAAAATACGCTTAAGTCCACTACAATATAAATTACTTTCAGGGGCATTTACAAAAGCTGCTGCAACTTGTGGAGAAGTATCACTCTCTCCCCAACCAACCAATCCTTCATCAGTAGTTATTTTAACCAAAAAAGCATCATCACCCCAAGTACATGGTTCATCATAGCCGGGAACTCTTAAGCAAATAGTTTCAATATCAACAATTTTCATACTACTCCACTACTGTTATAATTTTAAAAAATCTTAATAGATTTCTCTGCATAATTTACAGAGCTCAAATTTTTATTAGCAAATATTGTTCCAAAATTTTTCTACTAGAGCATTTAAATTGATAGCACTAGAGCTAACTTACTAAAGGCATACTCGCTTCGGCACATAACAGTGCAATAAAATTATACTTATGTTTGCATAGTGGTTGATTGATATTGCATTTAACATTTTATTTTCATCTAAAATTACCATAAAATAATTAGACATTTTTTTTATATTTTGGTAAAACAAAGCTAATGAGTTATTATAAACTCAATAACTGAACTAAAATAAACTCGTGAGTTATTACACACTCGTTAATTTTATAATTTTTAAGGAAAATTAAATGGAAAATAATAGTCACCAAATTCTAAATATGGAAACAAAGTCTGTACTTACTGCAATTGATTTAATGTATGATGAACTACTAATTTACGATGGTAATTATAATATTGTTTACATAAACCAAGCTTGTTCTCGCCATTATTGTTGTACACCAGAACAAATGATAGGCAAAAGTTTTTTTGATTTTATTGATAAAAATTGGTGGGAACCATCTATTTTGCCTATGGTATACGAAACAAAAAAATCCTATGCCATTAAACAAAAAACTTATATTGGAAAAGAACTCTTAACCATTGCAGTTCCAATTTTTGATGAAAGTAATAATATTCAATTAGTTGTTATGAATGTAAGAGATGAGGTTCAAGAAAAAGATATTTATAAACCTACATATTTTTGTGCCCATAAACAAAACATAGAAATTGAGCAACCCATATACAAAAGTAAAGAAATGGCACAACTTATGGAAATGTTAGAAAAAATTGCAAATATTAATATAAATGTTGTTCTTAGTGGAGAATCAGGAACAGGAAAAACAATGCTTGCTCAATATTTACACGCCATTAGCGATAGAAGAAATTATCCCTTTGTAAGCATTAACTGTGCGGCAATTCCGGAAAATCTCATTGAATCGGAACTTTTTGGCTATGTAAAAGGTTCTTTTACAGGAGCAAATAATGAAGGCAAGAAGGGACTTTTTGAGATTGCGGATAAGGGTATATTGTTTCTTGATGAAGTTACAGAACTATCATTGGCTGCCCAAGCTAAACTCTTACACGTTTTACAAAATAAAGAATTTTTACCAGTTGGTAGCACTACGAGCATTAAAGTAGATGTTAGAGTTGTGGCAGCAACTAACAAAGCATTTAAAGATTTAGTCGCAACAGGTGCATTTCGTGAGGATTTGTATTATAGATTAAATGTTGTTGAAATATATATTCCACCTCTAAGGGCAAGAAGGAAAGATATTTTGCCACTAATTCACCATTTTTTACATGAATTTAATCAAAAATATGCTGTTTCTCGTTACTTCACAGAAGATGCTCTAGCTATACTAATTAATTATAGTTGGAAAGGAAATATTCGAGAATTAAAGCATATTATTGAAAGATTGGTGGTTACTATTGACAGTATAGCTATAAGTGCATTCACACTCCCAAAAAATTTATTTAATATTTCAGATGACTATGACATTGAACTACCAAGCATTATAACTTCTTATAAAAATATGCTAGAGGAATTTGAAAGTAAGCTCATAGTAAAGGTATTTGAAAAACATAATTCATCTAGAAAATTAGCAAATTACCTCTCAATCAGCCAAACCAAAGCAAATAATTTTATAAAAAAATATGTTAAAAACAACACATAATGTCACTATTACACTGTTTTTAATAATTTTAGAGGCTTTATCACTACTGCTGGATAACTCACGAGGAGTAATAGAAATGCCGTATATTCCAAAAATACACAAAAAATATAACTTACTGCCTTTTTCTCGCAAAAATGGGGGTGAAGTTTTTAGTTACCCATGTAATTTAGAGCACATTTCAATTAACTTGCGAAATTACTTTATTATAACACAAAAAAAAAGCTTTTAATTTTTATTTAAGTACGTTATTATTTCTTTATGAAAAATTATAGTAAAACCGAACGAATAAAAGCGATCAAGGCTGTTTTAGATAAAAATATATCTGCAAAACAAGTTGCACTTATATTTCAATGCCACATTTCAACAATATATTGATGGGTTGGGGAGTATACAGAAACTGGAAAAGTACAACCAGCAAAATCTGGAGAGCCTCCAAAAAAACTCAATGAAACTGATGAAACCAGGATTAGGGAAATTGTAATGGCTAAAAAAGACATTACAATTGCATAACTGGTTGAAGCTATTGGAAAAAAGGTATCTATTGCGACAATACATAGATGTTTGCAACGCCTTGGGCTCACATATAAAAAAAACTCTAAAAGCAGAGGAACAGAATAGAGATGATGTTCTTAGACAAAGAATGTTGTGGGAACATTTCCAAAAATCCCATAATATTTCACGCTTAGTGTTTATTGATGAATCTTGTGCAAAAACAAATATGGTTCGCTTGTATGGTAGAGCTTATAGGAAAAACCGTTGTTATGATAGTGTAGCACATGGCAAGTGGAAAGCTGTTACTATGCTTTCAGCAATAAGAAGTGATGGTAGCACTGAAACAATGGTATATGAAGGCAGTACAGATAAAGTCATTTTTGAAAACTATATTGAACATTTTTTACTACCAATATTAAAAAAAGACGACATTGTTATCCTTGATAATCTTTCATCGCATAAAGGAAAAAAAGTTCAAGAGCTTGTTAAAAGCAAAGGTGCAGAAATATTGTATTTGCCACCCTATAGTCCAGACTTAAACCCTATAGAAAAGATGTGGAGTAAAGTAAAAAGTATTCTCAAAAATATAAAAACTGAAACTTTGGACTAACTCCATAAAGCAATTGGATTTGCACTAGAAAAAGTTACGTCTTCAGATGCTATAAATT
>CAYJHF010000095.1:0-3628 GCA_964369905.1 uncultured Mailhella sp.
AATTTACTTGCAAAAGTTTGAAGCAAAAAAAGAATTTTCAGCATAGGCTAATCAAAGCTGTAAGCAATGGCGTTAGCTTTGCGCGCCGTAAAGTAAGCCACAATAAAGTCCTAAATAAGGAACTGTGTAGAGATTTCAATTATTAATAATTGGATTTTATATTTTCTAAAATAATTTTTAACCTATATCTATATAGATGTTCTTTATTGATAGCCTGCTGAAACTCTGTTTTAATCTCATTATAGTAAGCGGAATTACTTTGAAGTTTATCAATTATTATTTCCAAGTTATTTGTATTTGTAACAATGATTTCATCAATTAAATTTGAATTAAAAATAGTTAAACCATCACTTGAAGTTGTTAGTAAAAATCCTTTATTTTTCCATACATCAAAATGACGCTGTGTAAGGGCTGAAGGCATTAACATGGAGGTAATATTTAGAGTAAACTTAGCATTGGCATAGTAGCTTGGTAAAACATTATAATAATCAACAGGAGCAATAATTTCAGTTATATTTTTTAAAACTTTCTTCCAACCTTGATCTCCGATTAAAGTTAGCTTGGGGCAAAGCTGGTTAAGCCAAATAGCTTTATGAAAAATATCAAGTTCATAGGCCAATAAACTTATTTGTCTAAAATCATTTTCAAGCCAAAAATTCTCTTTTTTATTATGATAAAGTTCATTAAAAATATTATGGTAATTTATGATTTTATTCGATTTTCCACTTGTTTGAAAATTTTCTAAAATACTTTTTTTTGCTATATTTACAAAGTCTTCATTTATGGACTGGGCTGCAAAAAACTTACTTTTATCCTTAAAGGCTGAATGTCCTACATATAGAATTTCATGAGTGTTAATTTTATTTAATTTAGCACTATGGCTTGCAGAAGCTAAGGGCAGAACATCTACATACTTTGCCCCTTGAGATTTTAATATTGGGATAAAGGATTGGTCGGTTAGGTATATTTGGCAGTTTTGCCACCAATTGTTTTTAAAAGCACTTAAAATATTCCATGGATTATCAACAATCCAAAGAATTACAGGAATTTTTAATTGATTTAATAGGGCATAAATTTGTCCGTAAGAATCCAGATTTCTGCCATTGACGGATAGAAAAAAATCTGGTTTTTTTTGTCGCATTAAAGCCGAAAGTCCACTATAATAATCTTGCAAATCAGTTATATTAGCTACTGCAAAATCCTGACTAGTTAAAACTTCAAAATCTAATTCTAAACCTGCCTCAATAAGTTCTTGAAACATTAAGTCTTTGTGTGAGCCGGCAATAAAAATACTTTTGCCAAAAACTTTGTTTTCTTGTTTTATGTTTGCTTGGCTTTGATAAAAAAAATCTTCCAGTTCAGCGAGTAACTTATTCCAATAATTAGGGAAAATACTAAGATTTTGCCTATAAATTAGAATTTTCCATTGGGACAAATTACTTTTATCCTTACTGAGTAATTCAAAAATTTCTTTTTTTGACAAGCTAATAAAACTTTTAGGTAAATCACAGATTATATTTTCTTTATGGCAAGCTTCAGTAAAACCTGAAAATTCATGGAAGTAAACTTGTTCTGCATTTTCTATGAGAGGCAAACAATCATTACTTGCATTATAACCCAAGCCCAAAAATAAAATATTGTTTACATTTGTATTTTTAGGTAAAAAATAACTGTTTTTTAGCTGAACAAAGGAATATTCTCCATGGGATAAGGTTTTCAATTTACCTTGAAAATCAATAATTTTTTTAGCATTTAAATTTAATTGGGAATAGCTCATTTATTTCTCTTGGCTAATTTTAAAAAATACGCTATATAAGAACGTAATTTTTTGAAATCATTTACAACAGTCTAGGATATTTTATGAAAGTATATCGCGACCACTATTTTTTACAAGCAAAAAAGGATAATTATCCAGCTAGGTCAGTATACAAATTAAAAGAAATAAATGCAAGGTTTAAACTATTTAAACCCGGCATGAAAGTTTTGGATTTGGGAGCTGCACCAGGCTCTTGGACCTTATTTGCCGCTGAAAAGGTTGGTGAAAAAGGTTTGGTTTTAGGTTGTGATATACAAACAACAGAAACAGAATTTCCTAATAATGTACGCTTCTTACAAGAAAATGTTTTTGAAAGAAGTTTAGAGTTTGAGAATTTATTGCAAGAACTTGGCCCATTTGATATGGTAATAAGCGATATGGCGCCAAATACTACGGGGACAAAATTTACAGACCAAGCTCGTTCTTTGGAATTGTGTTTGGAATCTGTAAAAGTTGCCGAAAAATATTTAAAACATGGTGGAAATTTCATAACGAAAATTTTTATGGGGCCTGATTTTCAAGAACTTGTTCAGGCCATGCGTCCTTTGTTTGCAAGTGTAAAAACATTTAAACCCAATAGTTCCAGATCTGAGAGTAAGGAAATTTTTGAAATCGGGCTTGGTTTTATGGTAAAAAAAGATAAATAAAATCTGCTTGGAGGTTATATGGCAGGGCATAGTAAGTGGGCAAATATTCAACATCGTAAGGGTAGGCAAGATGCTAAAAGAGGTAAGGAATTTACCAAGGCCGCAAAAGAAATTATTATAGCTGCAAAGGGAGGTGGTGATCCATCTCACAATGCACGTTTGCGTTCAGCCATTGCTGCAGCCAAAAGTGTAAATTTACCAAAAGATAAAATTGAGGCGGCCATTCGTAAAGGAACAGGGCAAGATGCCGGCGGTGATATTATTGAAATTGCGTATGAAGGTTATGCTCCAGGGGGTATTGCTGTTATTGTTGAAACCGCAACTGACAATAAAAATAGAACTGTGGCTGAAGTAAGGCATATTTTTTCAAAACATGGTGGAACCATGGGAGAGAGCGGGGCAGTTAGCTGGATGTTTGATAGGCTTGGAGTAATTACTTTAAGTAAGGAAAAATATCCCACTGAAGACGATGTTATGTCTTTAGCTTTGGAAGCAGGTGCTGATGATGTGCAAGATGATGACGATATATGGACAATTCACACAGCCATGGAAGATTTTAATATAGTACGCGATAATTTTGAAGAAGCAAATGTAGAAATGCTTTCAGCTGAACTTGCTTATGTTCCAAAAAATACTATTAATGTTGATGGCGACACAGGGCGTAAATTGATTAAATTCAATGATGCAATGGAAGATATTGATGATGTGCAAAACATTTATTTCAACTTTGAATTACCTGATGACTTTGAAGAATAATAGAATGTAAGCCATTAAAAAATATAATTTTTGTAAAAATAATTTGGGGGAAGCTTTATTTGTGATGAAGGCAGTGAAACTAGATGTAATCATAAAAGATATAATTTTCCCCCAGCAAAACAAAAAATAAGATAAAAATAAGCAAAATATGAAAATAATTGGCATAGATCCAGGCTCAAGCCACACAGGTTGGGGAATAATTAGTGATGATTCCGGACTTATTTCCTTGGTTGATTGTGGCGTTATAAGCACCAAGGCCAGTAAACTTGATTTTGCTCACAGAATTGGTATTATATTTCACGAACTGAACTCCATAATAGCTTATCATAAACCTGAAGAGGCAGCCATTGAACAAGCTTTTACCGCTATGAATGCGGCTACGGCTTTGAAATTGGGTCAGGCCAGGGGG
>CAYJHF010000095.1:3638-4226 GCA_964369905.1 uncultured Mailhella sp.
ATCATTTAAATATTTATGATTATGCGCCCACCATGGTAAAAAAGGCTCTTGTGGGTAATGGCAGGGCAGATAAAGAGCAGGTAGCCTTTATGATAGGCAAATTGCTAAATATGAAAGTTGACAAGCTAAAGTCAGATGCAACAGATGCTTTGAGCCTTGCTTTTTGTCATAGTTCCATGAGAAAATATAAAAAAATTGAAGAATTAGCCAATAAATAGAGAGCTAATTAATATGTTAAAGTTCTAATTTATAAGTTGGTTACAAAATTTTACCAGTAAAATAAAGCTAAAAATTTTTCGGTAACATAAACTAGTGCTTTTATTATTTGGAGTTAGAATGAGTTTGCTGAGCAGGCGTATATTTTTTGAATGTGTAAAAGTTTTTTTTATAAGTATTTTAGTGCTTATGACTTTTATATTAATGGGAAGAGCCTTGCAATTGCGTGATATATTATTTGGACTTGAACTAAACTTCTTCGATACATTGCTTATTTTTGCTTATTTAAGTCCAACATTTTTATTATTAATGACTCCTGTTTCAGCTATGATTGCTGTTTTTCTCACTTTTTTGCGTATGGGATCAGATCGT
>CAYJHF010000095.1:4236-9243 GCA_964369905.1 uncultured Mailhella sp.
GTTTGTGGCAGTTAAATCCGGGGGGATTAGCCTTTATCAACTTTTACCTGCTCCACTTTTATTTGGATTTTTATGTTCTCTACTAACTTTTTGGATTTCTTATTCCTGTATTTCTTGGGGGGCTAGTAATTTTAGGAACTTAGTAATTGAAATTGCTCAAACTAGAGTGAGTATTGCATTGCAAGCAGGAACTTTTAACCAAGATATTCCAAACATTGTTTTTTATGCTCGTCAAGTAAATACTGAACAAGGAAAATTATCTCAAGTGATTATTGAAGACAGTAGTAGGGAAGATGCAGTTTTAACAATATTATCACCAAGAGGAAATCTTGAAATCAATTATTTAACAGGTGATATATTGTTGCTATTGCAAGATGGAACAATTTATACCAAACAAGATGAACTTATTACTCAACTTGAATTTCAAGAATATGTAATGCGTTTTTCCTTGGCAAACCTTATTCAAGGTCTTGATTTGGGTTCTATAAAACCAAAAGAAATGCACTTTAGTGAATTACAAACCTATAGTCTTAGTGGAGAAAGATATGCAAAAAGGGCCTTGGTGGAAATTCATAAACGCTTTTTATTTCCCGCTTCATGCCTTGTTTTATCACTCTTTTCCATTGTAATTGCAGCTTCCTGTCAAGGAATACATAGGCAGGTTGGACTGTTATTAGCCTTAATTATATTTTTTGCCTATTATAGTATAGTTTCTCTTGGCATGAATTTATCGGAATATGATAATGTTAACCCCTATTTAGCCATTTGGTTTCCTGTTTTAGTTTTCTTTATTTTTTCTTTGATTGGAATTAATGCAACAGCCAAAGAGCGTCTACCATCAATTTTTGAAGTGTATTACCGAATTAGGCGTATTGTGAAAAAATATAAGTTGCAAAGAGGGATTTCATGAGTATTTTAAGCAAATATATCATAAAACAGCATACTTTGCTTTTAGCAATTACCCTTGGCATTGGACTTGGTATTTTTATTGTAATTGATTTAGTGGAAAGGGCTGATGCTTTTTTGGAAACTGAAAATGGTATTTCTTTTATTATTCCGTATTACTTAGCAAAACTCCCGGGGATTATTTCCCAAATTTTACCGGCAGTTTTTCTACTTTCTTCCGTGATTTTACTATGTTTAATGGTTGCATCACGGGAGAGTATAGCTTTGCAGGCCGGTGGTATTTCTAAAAATATTTTAGCAAAATTATTAATGTGTTGTGGGATTTTTTGGGCTATTGTTCAGTTTGTATTATCCCAAGGTTTAGCAAGCCCCGGTGAAGAGATTGCAAGCAATATTTGGTCACAAGATGTTAGGCAACGCCAAGTTGTAGAGCAAAAACTGGATAAGGTTTGGTTTATTAAGGATAACTACCTTGTAAACTTGAATGAATTATATGAAAGTGGTAAAGGAAATGGTTTCTTAGCCTATCAACTCAAAGATGAACAAGAAATAATGGCCATTATTTCTGCTAAATCTTTTGAGGTGCATGAGAAAGCTTGGTCATTAAAAGAAGTAAGCCTAACAAAGCCCAATGAATTTAAAACTGTCAACATTCCTGAAGCAGAGCTAAATATAGATCAAGAAATTGGTTTTTTCTTTGTGGGTGAACAGAAAAATCCACAATTTTTAGATTTTATGCTACTTGGAGAAGCCATTGAAAGACTTAAACTTTCAGGCTCTAATGTGGAGTTTTTAGAAACAATTTGGTTTGGAAAAATTTCCTATGCCATTTCCATTGTGGTTTTTGCATTTGTGGCACTTGCAATTATTAGCTATAAAGATAATGTTTATATGGCAGTCATCTTGGCGGTTGCTGTGGCCTTTTTAACCTATGTGCTAAATCTCATGGGAGAAAGCCTTGGCAAAGAAGGAAGTTTGCCCCCCATGGTGGGAGCTTTTGCCGCTCAAAGCATAGTCTTTATTTTAGCCTTTGCCAGAATACAATATGTAAATAGAATTAGTTAGTCTATGCTGAAAAATATAATAACTATTTAGTCCACGCTGAAAAAACAATTTTTGACTTTTTCAGCGTGGATTAGCTAAAAAAAATGGTTTTCAGCCATGCTTATAACTTTGCCATCGGCTAAAATTAAGTGATCGATTAATCTTATGCCCATATATTGCAAGACAGTTTTTAAATTTGTGGTTACTTCAGCATCTGCCCATGAAACTTTTTTAACGCCGCCGGGGTGATTGTGGATTAGAACCAAGCCTTTTGCTTTTTTAGCAATGGCAATTTCTGTTACAAACCTTGGGGAGCAGGTTACATTATCAATAAATCCGGAGGCAATTTTTTCAAAGCCAAGTAGGCGATTATTATTGTCCAAAAGTGCCACCCAAACCTCTTCGTGAGGCAAGCCATCGAGCATACATTTAGCCAGCATGGCTATATCATCAAGAGTTACAGATTTTTTTGCTTGAATTGGTTCCATAAAATATCGAGCAATTAATTCTCTTAGTAGGATAAAGAAAACCTTTGAGGAAGAGCCAAAGTCGGAAATGCCATCAAGTTCAGTGGGGTGAGCGTTTAAAACTCCCCAAAGGGATCCAAATTTTTGAAGTAATTCCTTGGCAATTGGTTTTGTATCACCCCTAAGTTTAACATAACCAAGGAGTAATTCTAATAATTCGTAAGATTCAATCTTGTGTATATCTTCTAAAGCTCTTTGCCTAAGCCTTGCTCTATGCCCATGATAGTGAGGTTTAGCTTTTTTTGATTTTATTGGTTTAATTTCAGAGGGGAGTGATGTTTGCTCAACCTTATTCTCATCAGGCAAACTCTCGTATTCATTTTCATCAAATATATTCTTTGAGACTGTTTTTGACATAATTTCCCCTAGTTTTAAACATTGTATAGGTTTATACAATTAATCTTCCATAATTTTTTCTGAAATAAATATTTTTTTGTTATTTAGTTTTTTTCCTGCAAATAAATTTGTATAGGAAGTAATTAATGTTTCAAGGGCTTGAAGTTGTGATTTTTGCCCAGATTTTACAGCCAAATCAGCTTCAAAAATCATTTGGAAAATTTCACTAACTCCTTGAAATCCTAATTTTTTAGCTTGAGAAATTTTATAATTACTACCAGGGTATATTTGTGAAGTATTACCTGCACATATATTCCAAAGTTTTCTGGCATTAGAAGCTAAGATAGCTAAAAGATTAAATAAGTAGCTTTCACCCTTATCATCTTCTTGATTTAATTTATTCCAAACTTCTGTAAAATTTGCTCTTTCCATGCTATTAATTAAGTCGAAAATTTTCATTTCAGGAGTAAAAGCCTTTAAATGACTAAAAACAGAAGATGTAATTTTACCATTTTCACTAAGTAGGGTGAGCTGAGCAATTAGAGATTGAATAAAATAAGCATCATAGATTAAGTTTTCACAAAGTTTTTGAAAAACTTCATTTTCCATTTGTAAATTTACTTTTTGTAATTCTTTTTTAAAGTAAATATTGATATTTTTATCAGTAATTCCAGCATCACTATAGAACCATTCTTTCTTTTTAGCAAATTCATAACACTTTAACTTACTGAGGTGGGCTGGTATTTTTGGGCTACTTTTTTCAAAGGCATTTTCTAAAAAGAAAATAGGTAGAATTTCCGAACGTGGAGTTCCAAGAGTTTTTGAGATTTTTTTCCACTGTTCTGCTAAGATTTCATTGGCTTGTCTAATAAAAATTAGTTTAGGGCTTGCGGTTAGACTTTGCAAGGTTAATGTATTCCAAAATAAATTGCTGTCCACTTCATCAGGCCAAAAAGTGTGTTTTTCAAGGTTTGTTTGCCAAGACGTGGGAAAGGATAACAACATATTTTCTATATGTTGTTTAGATAAAAAAATGTCAGGGCAAATACAAAAATAAAATCCAGGAATCATAAACTACCTTATTAATAACAGATTATTACAACTTGAGAGAGAAAAGCATTTTTTTGAAAAAATGAGTTTTTTCTCTCAAACCCTTCCTTTCATTTAAAACATTTTCATATAGCTCAGCTATAACATATTTATTTCTAAACTGAAATGCCGTATATTAGTATGAGTTAACCCATTGTTTAGGGTTGACTATTTAAAATGTATTTTGCATTCTATCGTAAGCAATATAAACCAATTCTTTTAATATATCATTTATGGCTTCTACATCTTGATAGTTTTCATAGTTTTCGCCAAAATTTACAGAACCGGAAGACCAGACTAAATTATTATTTCTGTCATAAATTGTAATAAGTAGGTTGGCAACCACTAAATTCAATAAAGTTTCATCTTCATCATCACTAATATAGGCTCTAGTTTCAAAGGAAGTGAGGTTTACTTCCATCAAATAATCAGCCTCTTTTATATCAGCCCATTTGGCATATTGACGCATTTGCATTTCAGAATGGATCTTAGAACGCAATTCATAAGCAACCCAAGGCGTTAGGGTTGCTGTTTCCATTTTTGAGATGGCAATAGTTTTATTTCCATCACCAAGAACTGAATAATTGCTTGCAGTTGTTCCCATCATGGTATAACCACAAGAGCTTAGTATAAAACAAATTATACTTAGGCAAAATATATTATAGCTTTTTGTAAACAATATTTTCATAATAAACCTATATTTTTAAATTATCCTGCTACAATATTTACTAATTTTCCTGGAATAACAATGATTTTTCTTATGGCCAAGCCATCAAGATGTTTTACTACATTCTCTTCATTAAGAGCTTGTTTTTCAAGATCTTCCTTGGAAATATTGGCAGACACATCAAGCTTTGCCCTAAGTTTTCCATTTATTTGCACCACAATAGTTAGCATATCTTTTTGCAATGCTTCTTCTAAATAATTTGGAAATTCTTCTTGTCCAAGAGTGTTTTGATGTCCTAAGCCTTGCCAAAACTCTTCACATATATGTGGGGTAATGGGGCAGAGAAGGGTAATTACAGTGGCCATGGCTGATGATAGAATTTTTATTCCATCTTCACTTTTGGCAAGCTCTTCCTTGGTGGCAAAGATTTCGTTAACA
>CAYJHF010000096.1:0-8711 GCA_964369905.1 uncultured Mailhella sp.
CTTGAAAAACTTTTAGCCTTATTTTACTAAAAACCTTTTTATTTATAAATAGTTATTATACTTTTAGCATCGACTAATTTATGCTCAAATTGATCTTGCAAATTCTCTCTATAACTTTGTACAATAAATTGCGTCGTGGTTTATTAAAATGCCTAAAATTTAGGGTATTTTCTCCTTGCAAAAGTGAATAAAATAAGTTAGAAAGAATTGTGTGTGTTTTGGTGGAAATGATTTTTATTTAAGGTTGAGAGATTTTTTACTTAAGTGTAGCGTTATAGGTGAATTTTGTGGCTTGTAAAACTTTTTCTTTTTTACAAAATATGACATTAGCAAATCAAATAACTTTATTTAGAATTGGAGTTATTCCTTTCATCTTACTTTGTTTGCATTTGGAAACAAAAATCTCAACATTTCTTGCCTGCTTTCTTTTTATCCTTGCTTCAATAAGCGATTATTATGATGGATATTTTGCACGTAAAACAGGCGAAGTAACCACCCTAGGAAAATTCTTGGATCCTTTGGCAGATAAACTATTGGTTTGCACAATTCTAATTGAAATGACTGCCCTTGGTTGGATTCCGTCTTGGATTGTAAATATAGTTGTCATCAGAGAGTTTGCAGTTACAGGCCTTAGAGCAATTGCGGCTGATAATGGAATAATCTTAGCGGCTGATAGATTTGGTAAATGGAAAACAGGGTTTCAAATTGCTGCAATTATCCCACTTTCACTGCATTTTTCTTATTTTTCAATACCAATACATGAGCTTGGCAGTATTTTATTGTATATTGCTCTTATTTTTACAATTTTTTCAGGAATGAACTATTTTATAACATTTAAAAATCAAGTTATGAAAAACAATAAAGAATCTTAATTAGATGGAATTTTTTGGGGAATTATTATGAAAATTAAAAAATTTTCATTTTTTTGGAAAAGCACAGTATTAACCTTAGCCTTGTTAATGAATTTAGTCTTGGGTTATTCTTTGTTGTTTGGTGAGCAAAATGTTTTTGTTTGGCAAGATATACACAAAAAATATGAAAATTTGCAAGCTGATCTTGAGGCTGTAAATCTTCAAAAAGCAGAATTAAGCCAACAAATTAGATTATTACAAAATGACAAATCCTATATGGAGCAGTTAATTAGGCAACGCTTAAATTATGTAAAAGAAAATGAAGTTTTGTATGTATTTGAAAAGGAAGAAGAAAAATCTTCTTACTGGATAAACTAAGTAAGAAAGAAAAGTTCTAAATTTAACTTCAAGTTAAAATTTGGGTTAAATATAAAGGATGCTGTTATGGTTATTGAAAACAAAGATTATATAATAATGCTTGCGAAAGTAGAATGGTATGAAGAATTATTTCAAGTGGAACCCCATTCAAAATTATTTTTACCTTACGCACGCTTATTATTTGAGTTTGGAAGTGCGGAAAACAGTCCTGAATATTTTGAACAAGCCATAAAAATTCTTCGCAATGGCTTAGAATACCACCAAGATTTTATTGAAGCAAGACTATTTTTAATAGAAGTTTTACATCATTACGGACAGTCAGAAAAATGTGGCATTGAGGTTGCAAAACTGGCTTCGCTATTTTTGAGCTACCCTGATTTTTGGGACGCTTGGAGAGAGCATACAATTTTAGAAAATGACAGCAAGGATTTTTCTGTAGCTCTTGGTTTTATGGGTGCACTGGTAAGAGATAAATCTTTGACTTTAAGAGATATTTTTAATGCAGGGCTTGCAAATATTAATCCAAGTATAAAAATTGAAGACAACCTTGAGAATTCCTTTGTCAAACAAAGCTATGAATCTCAAAATTCTGATTTTTGCGATCCAAGCTTGGACGACTCTTGTAATATATCTGCAAGCAATAAAATTAGTGAGTTATTAAATTTAGATCAGATAAATAATGAAAAACCTGAAATAGTCATGCAGGGTAAATCTGACTCCTTATTTTTAGAACAACAAATCTTAGAGGCTTCTGAACTGGAGCATGGTGAACTGGAAAATGCAGACGATTTTTCTATGCCCGATCATTTAGAAAATGATAATCTGATTGACCAAGATGTGACTTTTGATGAACCTGCTGACAAGCAAACTTTTGAACAAGATGATGAAGAAAGCCAAGTGATTTTTGCAAGTGAAGATGTTGAAATGACAGAAAATCAAAATCATGATTTTCCAGACATTATGGATGAAGATTTTTCAGAACTTGCAATCACTTCACAAGATGAAAATTCAAAACATGATGACTCTAACTTAGAAGAATTCAACTTAGATGGTGCGGGAATTAGTTCGGAGCTTGAAGTCAATATTGAAGGCGACGCACTTGATTTAACAGAGTACCAAGAACAAAGTTCCTCCTCTCCACAAAAAATGCTTAAAAATCTACTTTCTGACAGCAATATTGTTGTGGAAGAAATGAACTCTTCACCTTTTAGAACTCGTTCTATGGCGGAAGTATTGGTTGAGCAAGGAAATACAAGGGACGCAATTAATATTTATCAAGAATTAATTGCAAAAGCCCAAGAGCAAAACTCTCAAGACGAAGTTTCAAAGCTAAGCGAAAGATTAAAAGAACTTGAGATGAAAATTAATAACATTGATATTAAAGATAATTTTGAGCAAAATGAAAATGATAACTCAGAAATAATTATTCAAAACTCTGAACCAAGTCCAAATATCTCTACAGAGTTTGACGGGAACTTTAGTTTTGAAGCTGAAAATTCAGAAAATATAGAAGAAAAATCAACTGTTAAAAGCACACAAAAAGCGGTTGACTTACTAAATAAATTAGCCTCACGCCTTGAGGCAAAAGCAAGTTAAATAACGGAGATAAAAAGTACATGAAATTATCTAAAATTTTTCTATTTTTTTGTTTACTGATGGTTAGCGCTTGTAACATTCGCGACACAGAAACAGGAAGAGCAACCCACGATTTTTATTTTGGTTACATCAATACACCAACTGAACTGAATTTAAATGATGCTGACAAGCTAAAAGCTATGGAAACAAAGCTTTCAAATAAGTTTGCTCTGTTAGATAAAGAACTTAGTGACTTAGCTAGAACATTAGAGTCAATTTCCGATCCTACCAATAGACAAGTGGTTACTGATATGCTAAACAGGTTCCCTTGGATTTCAAATGCTTTTGTAATTAATGCTGGTGCTGAAATTGCCGGGGCATTACCTCCAAGAGTTCCGGTTTATATTGATTTTTCATATTTGAACCTTTATGAAGAAATTAAAGCACGCGAATTATATGGCAATATTTTGAGTGATCAAGACCATAAAACATTTCTGGTTGCCAGACCTTATATCAGAAATGGTGATCTTATAGGATATTTGGCCGTTAGCTTTGAAGTTGAGGCTCTATTACCACTAATTGGCGATAGTTCCAATGTATTCATCAAAACTCCTGAAGAAATTTTGTTTAGCGGAAATAACTTTAATGTAGTCCAGCAAATCACTAATGATCAATGGAATAAACAAATTGATTTACGTTCAATCGGGCATAGAGCACTTGACAATGAACATGCTGCGTGGGTAGTGCGTTATTATGCTAAATTACCATTAATCTTTGGTATTGTTTCTGAATTTGTATATCAGGTTGAAACTGGACATAATGCTACTGAACAAATCAGCCAAGAACAATAGTTTTATTATATAAAAGGTAATAATATGTCTGAAACAAGTGTTATTGAACATATTCACAGTATGCAACAATTCTGGTCACCAAGTGCCACAGGGCAATTTACTTCTCTAATGCATGATTTAATTTTATCTGCTAAGCTCATTTCCAGAAGCGTAACCAATGCCGGTTTAGTTGATGTGCTTGGTGGCACAGGATCAATAAATGTTCAGGGAGAACATATTCAAAAGCTTGATGAATTTTCTAACAATATGATGATTTATCGATTAATGAACAGTGGAACTATATGCGCTTTGGGCAGTGAAGAATTAGCTGATCCGCTCTATGTTCCTGAAGATAAACCAAGAGGAAATTATATTATATTTTTTGATCCATTAGACGGTTCTTCAAATATTGATGCAAATATAAGCATTGGAACAATTTTTTCAATTTATCGTACTGAAGATTTTGCAGATATAAAAAATATTCAACTATTGAGAAAGGGAGCTGAGCAAGTAGCCGCAGGTTATTTCTTATATGGACCTTCCACCATGATGGTTTATTCTTTCGGACGTGGGGTGCATGGCTTTACTTTAGACCCTAGCGTGGGAGAATTTTTGCTATCTCACCCTGACATGGTAACTCCGCCCCACGGAAAATATTATTCTTCCAACCTAGGCAATTACTCCAAGTGGTCAGAGCAAGATCAAAAAGCATTGGATATTTTTAATAATGATGATTACTCTTTGCGGTATGTAGGATCCTTAGTGGCCGATTTTCACAGAACTCTGCTTTATGGCGGAATTTTCACTTATCCTGCCGACACAAAAAATAAAAATGGAAAATTACGCTTAGTTTACGAAGCTTCACCCTTGGCTTTTTTAATGGAACAAGCCGGAGGTCAAGCCCTTGATGGAAATGGTGTACGCATACTGGAAAAAACTCCGGAAAATCTCCATGAAAGAACTCCTTTCATCTTTGGTTCACATTTAGATGTTGCCAAATATCGCACTGCATTTAACTAAAATATTTCTAACCCTGTTCAAATTATTTATTATATGTTAATACTTGGAATTGAAAGTTCATGCGATGACACAGCTCTGGCACTTATTGAAGAAAACAATAGTAATATAAAAGTAATAGGCTCAATCACAAGTTCGCAAATCCCAATTCATGCCCTGTTTGGTGGAATAGTTCCTGAATTAGCTTCAAGGGAACACGCAAGGCTAATTGCCCCACTTTTTGATAAACTGCTGACTGAATGCCAAATAAAACTCAAACAAATTGACTATATTGCCGTAACTAGAGGGCCTGGTTTGCTTGGCTCCTTACTTGTTGGTGTGGCCTTTGCCAAAAGTCTGTCTTTAGCCAATAACATTCCAATTATTGGGATTAATCACTTGCACGCACATCTAATGGTTGCAGGACTTGAAAATAATCTTACCTTCCCTTCCATTGGGCTCTTGGTTTCCGGTGGACACACCCATCTTTTTGCCATGCACAGCCCTATAAATATGCAGGTTTTAGGCAAAACTTTAGACGATGCAGCAGGCGAAGCCGGTGATAAGTTTGGCAAAATGCTTGGCTTACCTTACCCTGGCGGAGCATACTTGGACAAATTGGGACAGCTTGGGCAAATACACGATATTTTCCCAAGGCCATATATTAAAAATAATAATTTAGACTTTAGCTTTAGTGGGCTCAAAACAGCCGGAAGTGCATTTCTCGAAGCAAACCCAAGTGCTGTCTTACCAACACTGAAAATTGGTGAGAAGTACGATGAATTATTTTTTGAGAATGCTCCTCAAATAACAAAAGACGGTGCAGCCTCATACTTAAATGCCATAGCACAAACTCTAAAAATTAAAACAGAACGAGCTATTAAAAGCTTGGTAGAGCAAAATATTTATCCTGAAAATCTTGTTGTGGCAGGCGGTGTGGCTGCTAATAGTTTTGTGCAAAATACCATGGCAGAGTTCGCTAAGTCCCATAAAATAAAATTGATAATTCCAAAAAACCAACTTTGCACAGACAATGGAGTTATGACGGCCTACCATGGTCTTCTTTTGGCAAAAATGGGCCTAAAACACGACTTAAAACTAACAGCTATCCCTAGAGGTAAGCTAATTCCTAACGATTATATGTAATTTTTTTAATTTTGACAAAAAATGATAATATAACACAAGTCCTAAATTTGCCTTTTTTTTCAGTTTAAGCTAAACTTTTTTCAGTAAGAAAAATAATATATAGTTTTAATACATAAGTTAGGAGTTTTTATGAAAAAATATTTAATTTTTATGGTTTTCTTTCTTGGTGCCTGTTCTGTGAATAATGGAGCTGTGCAAAACCCTTTTTCAACAAGCACTGAAGTAACCTCTGTATATGTAAGTCAATTCCCTGATGTACCAATTCCCATGGACATGAATTCTGATGTGAACGAAACTTTAACTACCATTAGTTCAAGCGGTGAAAAAGTGGGGAAGGAAACATTTTCAGGCAGGGTTGACCCATCTTCACTTGGGGCTGCTATGGCTCATAATCTAAATAGTCAAGGTTGGACCATGCTTGGCATAGTACAAAGTGGCAATACTTTACAATTATACCAAAAAAATTCTCGCTATCTCATAGTTACAATTACAGATGGGGCATTTTCAACCAATATGATTCTTTGGATGCTAAGTAAGCAAAGTAGTTTTGGACAAGATGTTCTTAATTTAATGAATAATCCTAGTTCTAACAATCAAGACTTTGATAGTTTTGGCAGTGATTCTTTGTTTCAATAAAAGTTTTTTACTATTTGCTCCCAATACCTTGCTCAAAAACTAGTTACAGAGTTTTTCCAAGGCGAACTATGTTAAAGGCTGGAATTATGATGGAATACCCTTTTTTTGATTTTTATAGGAATAAAAAACTTCACATTGGTATTTGTGGTTCTGTAGCAGCCTATAAGATTATTGATTTAATGCGACGTTTTCAAGATTGCGGAATAATCGTAAGTATAACCCTAACTCCCTCTGCGCAAAATTTTATTAATCCGCTTAGTTTTGAAGCCCTAGGTGCAGCTACTGTTTACACAAAAATGTTTGATGAACTTAGCACATTTGCTCATTTGGAACCGGGTCAAGTTGCAGATGCCATGCTCATTGCACCGGCCAGCGCCACCACATTAGCAAGACTTGCCAATGGATTTGCCGATGAACTTTTAGCTTGCCAAGCCCTTTCATTTGATGGGCCAATTATCCTTGCTCCTGCAATGAATAGTAAGATGTGGGCAAATCCGGCCACGGCCTATAATGTGGAAACTTTACAAGAAAGAGGTTATTTTTTAATAGAGCCAGAAAGCGGTGAATTAGCCTGCAAAGAAATTGGAGCAGGTCGCTTAGCTGACTTAAGACAAATCTATCTTGAAACTTTAAAGCTTTTAACCGAACAAGATTTATATGGTAAAAAAGTTCTAATTACCATGGGGCCAACTCAAGAAAAATGGGATGCTGTTCGGATTTGGACTAATAATTCCACAGGAAACATGGGACAAGCCTTTGCCCTTAGTGCTTGGCTTAGAGGCGCTGAGGTGCATTGTATTTGTGGTCCGGTAAAGCAATTTATGCCACAAGATAGTAGTTTTTTCAGGTATGATGTCACAAATGCCGATGCAATGTTTAGTGCTTGTGATGAGTTGTGGGATCAAATGGACTATGGAATTTTTACTGCTGCCGTTGCTGACTTTAAACCTCTGCCATTTAAACAAGCTAACCATGCTGAAGATGAAACAAGTGATTTTGAACTTACAAAATTTAAAAAAGAAAATAGAACAAGCTTGAGTGTAGACTTTGTGCCCAATAAAGATATTTTAAAAACTTTAGCAGCAAGAAAAACAAGCCAACAAAAAATTATGGGCTTTGCCGCTGAAGCTGATGGAGAAAATTTAAACAACCTAATTGAGGCAAAGCTATTAAATAAAAATTGTGATTTGTTAGTTGGTAATTTGGTTCAATCTGCCATGGGCAGTTCCCACAACCAAGTTTTAGTGGCTAGTACAAAACATAAAAGTATTACCTTGGACAATATGCCAAAAACAGATTTAGCTTGGAAGCTAATTTCAAATTTAATTGATTTATAATATGCAGCATTTCTCCCCCATAACTCACATTTTAGCTAAGAATGGGCTACAAAATATACTTTTTTCTTCCGAACAAGAAAAAGACTTTTACTCTTTTAACCAAACATCTGAAAATGAAAAACCAAGGGCAAATTTAAAGCAAGAAAGCAGTTTTTCAAAAGCACCTGCACATAAAACTGGTAAAGAATCACCTGCTAATCACTTGGAAATAGAAGAAAATAAAGTTAAGAAAAACAGTACATTAAAATTAGAAAATTGGCCAAAAACATGGCTTGATGTGCATAAAAAATTTAATTTACCCTCAACCGAAAATATGAGTTCAAAAGTACAAATAGCTTGGACTTATGCTGGCCTTGAACAAGATGTAATGGGGCAAGCAAATCAAGAAAGACAAAGCATTGTGCGCAAATTATTGCAGAATTTAAACCACCAAAAAGGCACACATATTTTTATCCCCTATGCCTTACCATCTGCCAAAAACCAAGAAGAACCGGAACTGGCAATTGAAGTATTTAATAATGAAGAGATAAGCCTTTTTTGGTCTGCCATGCGTTTAGTGCGTCCTAGGATATTGCTTATTTTTGGTTCAAGTGCCAGAAATGCTATTGGAGCACCAAAAAGTATGCCTCTACAAAAGTCGCAGATGGGTAGTTTACAAGTTTTACAAATGCACAAATTTGAAACCTTGGCTAAAAATCAGGAATTTTATAATAATACCTTGGTATTTTTACAATCGTATTTAAATTTTTGTAAGAAAAATTAAAACACAATCTTATAGTTTTATAATTAGTCAATGCTGAAAAATATAATAACTATTTATAAATAAAAAGGTTTTTATTAAAATAAGGCTAAAACTTTTGTAAGAAATAAGCACGGAACGTGCAATTTACTTGCAAAAGTTTGGTGCAAAAAAAGAATTTTCAGCAGAGACTAATCAAAGCTGTAAGCAAAGGCGTCAGCTT
>CAYJHF010000097.1:0-424 GCA_964369905.1 uncultured Mailhella sp.
GCAAGATCTTTATGGGCAGAACAGGACTTCATAGGCAATAAAGTCCCACTTAGCTCTTGATATAAACGCCAAACCCTTTGTAAAAAGCGGGCAGAACCATCAATTCCTGATTCACTCCAATCAAAATCACGCTCGGGAGGAGCAGCAAAAAGGCAAAATAGCCTTACTGTATCAGCCCCATATTTAGCAATCATTTCTGTTGGATCAACCACATTTCCTTTTGATTTTGACATTTTAGTGCCATCTTTTAGCACCATACCTTGAGTTAAAAGATTGGTAAACGGTTCTGATATATCATTGGGTAAATAACCAAAATCTTTAAGAACTTTTGTAAAAAAACGTGAGTAGAGCAAGTGCAAAATAGCGTGTTCAACTCCGCCTATATATTGATCTACAGGAAGCCAGTAGGAAGCTTGTTCCTTGG
>CAYJHF010000097.1:434-8659 GCA_964369905.1 uncultured Mailhella sp.
TTTTCATTGCGTGCATCGGTATAGCGGGCAAAATACCATGAAGATTCCACAAAAGTATCCATTGTATCTGTTTCGCGTCTGGCCTCTTCTCCACACTTAGGACAAGTGGTTTTTACAAAGGCTTCAAAGTCTTTTAGAGGTGAGCGTCCATCTTCATGAGTTTGCACATCAAGGGGTAATAAGATTGGTAAATCTTCTTTATTAACCGGAACCATTCCACATTTTTCACAATAAATTACAGGAATTGGTGTGCCCCAATATCTTTGTCGTGAGATATTCCAATCCCTAAGTTTATAGTTAATGCTTTTTTTGCCTTTATTTATTTTTTCAAGGGCGGCTATAACCTTTGCTTTTCCCTCTTCATTTGGTGTACCAGAAAATTCACCTGAATTTATCATAATACCCGGTTCAGTATAAGCTTCTGTTAGGGTATTTACGTCTAAATCTTCACCGTTTGGAGAAATTACAGCCTTCAGTGGCATATTATACTTTTTGGAGAATTCAAAATCCCTCTGATCGTGAGCGGGAACAGCCATAACAGCCCCCGTTCCATAGCTTGCCAAAACAAAATTACCAATCCAAATGGGAATTCGCTCATTAGTTAAAGGGTTTATGCAATAAGATCCTGTAAAAACTCCTTCTTTTTCCAATTGATCTGATTGACGTTCTATTTTATCAAGTTTTCTAATTTTCTCTATAAAAGCCCTACAATTGCTTTCTTGCTCTGAACCTTTAATTAAACTTTCCACCAAGGGATGCTCTGGGGCTAAAGTCATAAAGGTTACACCAAAAATTGTATCTGGGCGAGTTGTAAAAATTGGAATTTCAGCCTCATTATTTTCAAGAGGGAAGATTGCATCAGCCCCAATTGACTTTCCAATCCAGTTATTTTGCATGGAAATAACTCGATCAGGCCAAGTGCTTTCAAGTAATTTCAAATCATCAAGCAATTCTTCTGCATAATCTGTGATTTTTAAAAACCATTGGGTTAATTCTTTTTGTACTACCTCACTGTCACAACGCCAACAAAGCCCATCTTCAACTTGTTCATTGGCCAAAACAGTATTACAAGTTTCGCACCAGTTTTGCGGGGCTTTTTTGCGATAAACCAAACCTTTTTCAAGCCATTTTAGGAAAAATTCTTGCTCAAAAACATAATATTTAGGGTGACAAGTGGCAATTTCACGTCTCCAATCATAGGAATAACCAAGGCGTTTTAGTTGATTGCGCATTGTGTCAATGTTGGAATAAGTCCAAGTTCCGGGGTGAATATTGTGCTTTATGGCGGCATTTTCTGCTGGCAAACCGAAGGCGTCCCACCCCATGGGGTGTAAAACATTAAATCCTTTCATTCTTTTAAAGCGTGCCACAACATCGCCAATGGAATAATTGCGAACGTGCCCCATGTGAATATTGCCGGAAGGATAAGGAAACATTTCCAAAACATAATATTTTGGTTTATTTTTATCTATTTCACATTCGTAAGTATTATTTTCTTTCCAAAATTCTTGCCATTTTATTTCAATGGTTTCTGCGTCATAACGAAGTGGCAATGTCATAATATACCTCAAAGAATTTCAATTATATGTTTAAAGTTTTTGTTTCCACAGCTTTGGCCACAGCATCTAAAATACCATTAATAAATGATTTTGATTTTTGTTCACCAAATTGCTTGTTAAGTTCAAGAGCCTCATTAATTGCTACTTTACTTGGAACATCATCACGGTAGAGGATTTCAAAAATAGCTATTCTAAGTAGCCCATGCTCCACTCTGCCAAGTCTTTGAACTTTCCAATTTTTTGCAAATTGTTCAATTATTTCATCAAGTTTTTTAGAATATGTCCACACCCCAAAAACCAGCTCCCAAGCAAAATTATCATCTGAAAAAGGTTCTGCTTCCTGTTCTTCTTGGGTTGGAAAAGCACAAAAATTTCTTTTTAATTCTTCTAAATCACCGGCCTTTGAAAAATCTTGCCCATAAAGAAATTGAAATGCCTTCATGCGATATAAATGTCTGGGGATTTTTTTTTGATTATTTTGCATACTATTCCTGTGTTGCAAGCTAGTTTATTATCGGATAAATTTTTTAGAAAACTTTTTTTGAAAAAAATGTTTTCTAAAACCCTTTCCAAAAAACTTTAACCAAACCATATAAAAATACAAGCATTTTTATATGGTTGGAAAATGTGTTTTTATAAAATAAACTTTTTAAGCTAAAATTTAAAAAACTAAATTTTCTATTATGTTAATCTTATTATTTTATTCTAGTTGAGCAATAATGGTGTAACAAAAGTATTTATATTTGTTCCATTACCCTTAAGGTTTCTAAAAGGGCCGCCGCTGCCTCAGCTCCCTTATTTCCGGCTTTTGTGCCTGATCTTTCAATGGCTTGTTCTATATTGTCAGTGGTTAGAAGCCCAAAGCCAATTGGGATATTGTGGTCAAGAGCAATATGGGCAAGTCCTTTACTGGCTTCGGAAGCCACAAATTCAAAGTGGGGGGTTGCCCCTCTAATTACTGCTCCTAAGGCAATAATTCCGTCATATTTTGCCACACTGGCCACTTTTTTTGCCACAACAGGAAGTTCAAAAGCTCCAGGTATTTTGATTATTACCAAATCATCTTTTTTGGCTCCATGCCTAAGCAAATAATCCACTGCACCGCCAACTAGGGAGTTAACAAGAAAATCATTAAATCTTGTAGCTATAATAGCAATTTTTAAGCCCTTGGCTTCCATATTTCCTTCAATTGTTTTTATATGGTGCATTTTTTGCTCCTTTTTAAATTTGAATAAAAAAAGTTAATGTTTTTTGCAATAACAAATAAAATATAATATTAATTTTCTAAACTGTCACTTATGAAAATTCTATAAAATTATTTTTTTGGAGAATTTTCATTATACATATTGCGGCAACTGGGGCCAAGCAAATGTCCAAGTTTTTCTTTTTTGGTGGTTAAATATTTTTCATTATAAATTCCGGCAGCTTGTTCAATTGCAATTCTTTCTTCAACCTTTAAACCATAACCCTCAAGTCCAATTATTTTTTTAGGATTATTAGTCATAATTTTTAACCTTCTAACTCCAAGATCCACCAGAATTTGTGCCCCTAAGCCATAATCACGCAAATCAGCTTGAAAGCCAAGTTTTTGGTTGGCCTCCACTGTGTCAAGGCCTTCATCTCGTAGAACATAGGCCTTTAGCTTATTGACTAAACCAATTCCTCGCCCTTCTTGACGCAAATAAAGCAAAACTCCTCGCCCTTCTTTTTCTATTTGAGCCATGGCGGAATGGAGTTGCCCTCCACAATCGCAACGCATGGAGGCAAAAGTGTCTCCTGTTAAACATTCACTGTGCACTCTCACTAAAACAGGCTCTCCACTTCCTACATCTCCCTTAGTTAAAGCAATGTGAGTACAATTATCTAAAGAGTTTTCATAGGCTATCATGTTGAAAGTGCCAAAATGGGTTGGAAGTGCTGCCTCAGCAACTTTTTTAACAGCAACCTCACCTTTTTCAATGCGATATCTGATTAAATCTTTAATGGTTGCAATTTTTAAATCATGCTCCTTGGCAAAAACTTCTAAATCCGGCATTCTGGACATAGTTCCATCATCATTCATAATTTCACAAATTACGGCAGCCGGTTTCAATCCTGAAAGCACAGCTAAATCAACACTACCTTCTGTTTGCCCCGCCCTAGTTAGAACTCCTCCATTTTGTGCTTTCAATGGAAAAATATGCCCAGGGCAAACTAAATCAGAGGGCTTTGCATTGTCAGCTACAGCGGTTAAAATAGTATGAGCTCTGTCAGCGGCAGAAATTCCTGTGGCAACACCTTCTCTGGCTTCAATGGAAACAGTGAAGTTTGTGCCAAAGCGTGAACCATTTCTTTGTGCCATAAGAGGCAAATCAAGGTTTTCAATCATTTCACCACTCATGGGCAGGCAAATTAACCCACGTCCATATTTGGCCATAAAGTTTATAACTTCTGGTGTAATAAATTCTGCGGCAATGGTTAGATCACCTTCATTTTCTCTGTCTTCATCATCAACTAAGATGATCATTTTACCTTTTTTAAAATCTTCAATTGCACTTTCTATACTTGAAATAGCCATAATCTTCCTTTAGAAAAATCCATTTTCTGCTAAAAAATCTTTTGTTATTTTACTTTGCTGTGGTGAGTTTTTTATTTCACTTGAGCGAAGAATATATTTACCTATTAAATCCATTTCCATATTGATTGGCTGTCCTACTTTCCATTTGGAAATGGTTGTGACTTTTATTGTTTCCGGAATTATATTTACCTCTAAAAAGTCAAGTCCGCAAGCATTAACCGTAAGGCTTACTCCATCAAGGGCAATAGAACCTTTTGGAATAATAAAGGGGGCAAATTCATTTGGAAAACCAATTCTATAACAAGTGGAGTTTTCCACCTCATATATGTTCAAGACTTTGCCCAAGCAGTCAATATGTCCACTGACTAAATGGCCGCCAAGTCTATCTCCAAGTCTTAATGCCCTTTCCATATTTACCTTAGCACCTTGTCCTAACAATCCAATATTAGAACAGTCTAAGGTTTCTTTGGAAGCATAAAAACTAAGAATATTATCAATGGCTGTTTCAACAGTTAAGCAAACTCCATTAATAGCCACAGACTCACCAATTATTGGTTTGTCAAAATCAAAAAGAGCCCTGATGCCAAGTCTGGCATCTTTAGAGTTTTTTTGTAAGTAGGTGAGCTCACCTTGTCCGGCAATTAATCCTGTAAACATTTATCTTCCCTTGGTAAAGTCTGCTTTGGTTTTAAGTGAATATGCAAATCTTCACCAACCGTCTTTACTTCTTGAATTTGAAAATTTAAGGCCTCACTTACAGCTGTAATATTTGAACCTGAAAAGACTGATTGCATTTTATCATTTCCCATAACTGTTGGAGCCATAAATAAAATAAGTTCGTCCACCAAACCCTCTTGCAAAAGATTTAAGCCTAAAGTTGGCCCACCTTCACATAAAACATAGGGACAAGCATGGTTTTTATATAAATCTTCAAGTAAAACTTTTAAATCAAGCCCGCTTTTTTTTGAGTTTTGTGGAATAGTTATAAGATTTATTTCTTTGTCCTCAAGCTTCTTTGCTCTTTGTAAATTGCTTTGCTCAAAAGAGCAATATAAAATTATTTCGTTTGGCCTATTTTCAAAACAGTAAAATTCTGTATTTTCTGTGGTTTTAAGCAATAAATCAGAAGCAATTATGACAGCTCTTGGATTTTTTGCCCTTTGTTCGGTGCGAACAGTTAGTTTTGGATTATCCTTAATAAAGGTATTTGCCCCAACCAAGATTACACCATTTGCCAAGCCAATATTTTTTCTAAGCTCCATTAAAACTTCGTGGGACTTTTGTCCACTTATTCTATGGTTGCCTCCACTTGAGGGGCCAATTTTCCCATCAAGACTTGTGGCCATTTTTAAAATTACATAGGGGCGTTTTTTATGTTGCCAAATAAGAAAATCAGCTAATAATTTTTCACATTTAGCATTTAATATGTCTGTTTTAACCAATATTCCATGGGATTTTAAAGTTTCAATTCCGCCACTTGCCTTGGGGTTTGGATCAAGATGACCAATTACAACTTGTTTTATTCCACTTTCACAAATGGCCTTGGTGCAAGGGGGAGTTTTCCCCTCATGGTTGCAAGGTTCCAGTGTTACATATAAAATACAATCTGAAAAAGCAATCTTACATTTTTCTCTGGTTGTATAATTGTTATTATAGGCTATTTTTAGTAAGGGATTTGAAAACTCCATACCATTTTCTTGAGCTACACCTAAAGCTATTGCTTCCAATAAACAATTTACTTCCGCATGGGCTTGCCCATAGGCCATGTGATAGCCTCTAGCAATAATTTGTCCCTTATAAACCAATACAGCACCAACCATTGGGTTTGGAGCTGTATACCATTTGCCTTGTAAGGCTAGGTCTATGGCTTCTTGCATAAAGTCAGCATCTTGCATTTTATCTTAACTCACAACTTAATAAATTCAATTTTGGCTTCTTGAAGCATTTTTGTGCTTAGCTCATCAGGATAGCTTTCTTGGAAAAATATTTTTTTTACTTGGCAGTTAATTAACATCTTGGTGCAAATCAAACAAGGCTGAGTAGTGCAATAAATTTCCGCACCCTGTAAGGAAACACCGTGCACGGCAGCTTGAATAATAATATTTTGCTCAGCGTGTAAACCACGGCAAATTTCATGTCTTTCACCGGAAGGAATATTTAGCTCTTCACGCAAACAACCAACCTCAAAACAATGGGCAATTCCACTTGGAACACCATTATAACCACTGGCCAAAATCCTTTTGTCCTTAACGGCCACAGCTCCAACTTTACGCCTAATGCAAGTTGAGCGTTCTGCCACCAATTTGGCAATGCCCATAAAATACTCTTCCCAAGACATTCTTTTGTCAGACATACTCTTACTCGGTTTACCTAGAAATTTACTATATTTTTAGCAAAGTCTTAAATGTTTTACTAAATTATCAATATCTTCTTTTGTGGTGGAAAAATTACACATTAGTCTAACATCGCCATTGTCCATTTCATAACAATAATATTTTTCCATCAAATTTGAAATTTTGTTTTTACTCATACGGATAAAAACAGCATTTGCCTCAGGTTTTTGCACAGAAATTCCGTCTATCTTGCTTATTTCACTACCTAGGTATTTGGCCATTTCATTGGCTTGTGTAGCATTTTTTAGCCAAAGTTCATTTTCAAAATAAGCCAAAAATTGAACTGATAAGAAACGCATTTTAGAAATTAGTTGCAAAGATTGTTTACGTATTCTTTTATAATGTTTTGCAAGTTCAGGATTAAAAAATACAATGGCTTCTCCAAACATAAGGCCATTTTTTGCACCCCCAAGGGCCAAGACATCAACTCCTAAATCCTTGGTCATGGATTTTATATCCATATTCATGGCTGCACAAGCATTGGAAATTCTAGATCCGTCCATAAAAACCAATAGATTTTTTTGCTTAGCATAATCGCACATGGCTTTGATTTCTTCCACTGAATACAATGTTCCTTGTTCTGTGCTTTGGGAAATGGAAACAGCTCCGGGGCAAACCCTATGGTATGTCGCTCCCTCATTGACAAACTTATCTAAATCAGAAGGATAAATTTTTCCATTTTTTGACGGCATAGATAAAATTTTAGAGCCTGTACAAAACTCAGGTGCTCCCGTTTCATCAGTATTTATGTGGGCAATATCAGAACAAATAATTCCCTGCCAAGATTGCAACATACTTCTGATGGCAAGTACATTTGCTCCTGTACCATTTAGGGTTAAACACACTTCAACTTCTTGTCCAAACATATTTTTAAAAAGTTCATCAACAGAGGTTGATATTTCATCTTCACCATAAGGTTTATAATAACCTGTGTTTACCTTTGTAATGGCTTCTATAATCTGTGGGTGTACTCCTGCCACATTATCACTGGCAAAACCTTTGTGCAAATTTTCCAATTTATATCTCCATATTTTTATTTTTAACTGTTTGTTTATAAATATTTAAAGTTTTATTAACAAAACTTTCAAGTGTCCAGCCATAAATACCTTTATTATTAAACATTCTAAAATTACATTCTTCCCTAAGTTTTTCTCTAAATGTAACATCTTTTAATTTTAATAGTAATGCTTGTAATTCAAAATAATTATTTGTATTATATAAATATTCCTCGTCCAAAATATCAGGCATAACACCAACCCTTGAGCTAATTATGGGAACACCGCAAGCAATCATTTCAAAAGCAACTCTGGCAATAGTTTCTGAACCAAGGGAAGAAATAAGGCCGGCATCAAACATTGCCATGCTTTCCCTTATATTTTCAACTCTGCCCAAAATATGAAGTTGTTCACTTGGTATTCCTTTGCCTAGGCCATAAGTATATAGTTGTTTGGTGGTGTAATTACAATTAAGTCCTAAAATAAAAAAGTGAAGTCTTGATTCATTATTTGGCTTTAATTCTTCTATTTTGCAAACACTGGCAAAGGTATTTAGCGCTTCATAAAAACCTTTTATTGGATCTAGTCGCCCCACTAAGCCTATTACAACATCATTGTTATTAAAGCCATATTCTTGGCGTAGTCGCTCTCTATCTGTTTGGCTTGGATAAAAAATTTCAGTATTTACGCCACCTAAGATGGTGTGAACTTTATCTTTGGG
>CAYJHF010000098.1:0-8183 GCA_964369905.1 uncultured Mailhella sp.
GAAATATCTTGGACAAGTAATAATCCATCAGCTAAAGTAAAAGAGTTTTGGGAGAAAAATTATCCGCAAATTGATGGTATAGCAAATAAAATTGCCCAAGCTGAAAATTTAGGATATAATCTTATTGATTTTTTCCCCTTACCTAAAGAAGCTTGGACGGATAATTATTATGTTCCGCTCCAAAATAATCTCAATAAAATGAAAGAAAAATATACCACTGATAAAACAGCCTTGGAAGTTATTGCTATAATACAAGAAGAAATCAATATTTATTCTGATTTTAACAATGAATACAACTATATTTTTTATGTGTTACAAATAAAATAAAGGTTAAAAATGAAAACACCTTATGAAATTTAATATGAAGCCTTTGCAGATGCAGGCGGGATTTATGATGAAAGACACGCAAAACTTTATGCCCAACTTGCCGACGACCTTATAGCAGATGGTTCTTTTTCTTTTGTCTATGAGGGAGTGGCACACGCTTGCTACACACCTCTTGTTTTAGATAAAGCACCACACCTAAAGTGTTATATACTTGCTCCTATGGCTGTATTACCTAAGTTTCAAAACCAAGGTTATGCAACTCGCCTTATGGAAGAGGCTGAAAAACACTTACAAGCCGACGCAATTTTTGTGCTAGGCGATCCAATACACTATACTCGTCGTTACAACACTCCTCACAAAATTCAATTTCCTGTTGCAACAAATGCACCGCTTGACTGTTGGTTTGCCCGTGAGTTTACTAAGGGTATTTTAGCCGAAGTTGGAGAAACATCTTCTACCATTACAGGCCCTTTTGCAAACCCCATAATGTGGAAAGAACCAAATGAACAAGTATAGAGTTTTATTTTAGTCCATGCTGAAAAATATGATAATCTATTGTTAATAAAAATAAAATTAGTAAAAAATTTAAAAATTGTGTTTTTCAGTATGGACTATCAAACTTTCTTTCTTGACAAGTTTATATATTTTCCAATGCTTTTATCAATCTTTCTTTTTCCATGCTTCCTGTGGTTGAAAAACGTAATAATGGCAAATTATATATTGCAAAAATTTCATTTTTTAGCTTATCTCTTTTACTTTGTACAGTTGTTTCATTGTGGAAGCTATAGCCATCAACTTCAATGGCAAGCACAGGTGATTTGTCTACATTATTATATATTAAAAAATCTACATGAGTTGCTGGATTTTTAGCATAATTACATTTTTGCTGGTCATTTTTTATTTTATCAAAATTTCTGATTATTGTATTAAGAGCAATATGTGTCCCAACTGCATAATGAGAAAATTTATCAAGTGAAAGCACATCTTCTATTAATGAGTACATTATATTTTCTGAATCATATTTTGAGATTTTTTTTGCTTTCTTTAGAAAATTTTTGCGCGCTATTTCATTTGCTTTATACAATAAATCGAAAACAGAATACAAATCACTTTGAATAACTTCAAATGAATTATACTTAATATAGTTTACCAATCCACCTGTATTTGTATTTTCATTTTTTTCATTGTCTGAAATTATTAGCACCAGCCTGTTTTTAGCTCTTGAAACTGCCACATTTAATAAATTTGGATTATCTGTAAATTCACTAATTTCGTTATCAACAGTTGTGATTATAATATCATCATTTTCTCTGCCTTGAAATTTATGCACAGTGGCAATATTTGGAATATTAGGTAAAACTTTTTGTAGCTCTTCTACTTGTTTTCTATAAGGTGATATAATTCCAACATCTTTTGAGTTTAGCTCAGGTAAAACAAAGGATTTAATTTCATCAATTTGTCTATGGTTTAGATTTGCGCGGGCATGGTTTCCTTTTGCAGTTATACGAACTTTTAATACGTCACTTTCGCCCTTATCTTTTGACATTATAACTAGCTGATTATGATAAAAACGCTTATTGCAAAAATCAATAATTTTTGGGTGGCAACGATAATGCTCTTTTAAAAGCGTGGTTGGCACATTTTTAAAAACTTTTGTTGCTGAAGAAAGCAAACTGTGTTCTTCCACACAATATTTTTCAGGGATAAAATTTTCGCATGAACATCTTTTATACTCATTTTTTAATGGTGATTCAATTACATTGGGAAGTTGTTTTAAATCACCTACAATTACAATACGCTTAGCACAAGATAAAGTTAGAAATGCAGTAGACAGTCCAACTTGTGATGCTTCATCAACTATTACATAGTCATATAAATGGTTTGGAAATGTGTTTTTTATTGCATGAGTGGAGCTAAGAATTATTGGATATTCATCTAAAAACTTTAAGGGTGTTCTTCTAATTTCATTTGTAAATATAGTCCGTTGTGCAGATTTGTCATATTTGTTTGCAAGTTTTGCCCGTAGAAATCGCATTGAATTTTCTGTAAACTCTTTTAGTTTTACCTCAAAGCAAAAATTTTCTAATTCAAGCTTATTTGCTTCTAGTTCTTCTATGATTTCTTGCTCCTTCGTTATGTAAAATAGCTTTTGAAGATTTGCAAGCAGTGTAGCTTCGTCATTTTTAAATACTGAAAATGATTTTACCCCATTTAAATATACAGATTTTAACTTAAACCAAAAGCTAACTTTTTTACCATTTTCAAGCAATGACTTGAGCTCAAAAAATAAGTTTTGAGTTTTACTGAAGTTATTTTTTACATTTGCATTAAAAATTTCAATAGTTGTAAAATTCAACTCATGGAAATAAGAATCAAAATATTTTTTTTCTAATTTTAAATCAGCCAGTTGTGAAACCAAAACTGCATTTCTATTTTGCTTTATAAGCTTTTGATTAAGTTCATTTTTTAAATTAATAAGTTTTATTCTAATTTCTTTATACTCTTTTTCGTGTATTTTATCTTGTGCAAAACAAGGGTATGAAGATTGTTTTTTTTCAAAAAAATTATCAATATTATCTCGTTTTCCAAGTTGAGCTGCAAGATAAGAAAAACCATTTTTCTCTAATTTTTCAAAAACATTATCAGTTGCAGAATTATTATTTGAAACAATTGCAAGGTTTTTATCTTCAAGCAGAGCATTTGCTATTATATTTAAAATAGTTTGCGTTTTACCTGTTCCCGGCGGGCCTTCGATAATCGAAATTTGGTTATTAATAGCCTTCTCAACTGCTGAAATTTGACTTAAATTACAACCAAAAGGAAAAATAATATTGCTTTTTTTTTCTATTAATTCAGTAGGAATATCCGGATTTAGAAATTTTGCAGCAATAGTTTTTGGATCAATAAAATCAATTTTTTCATATTGTGACAAGAGGCTTTTTGCTATAAGCTTATTTTCTCCACCTTGTACTTGTTCACAGGAAATTTTTGCTATTTTTTTATAGTATTCCAATAAGTTTTTTGCAGATTCATTGGTAAGTATATTTTTTGTAATTATTAACTCATTGGCTGAATAAATTTTGCTAGATTGTGAAATGTAATAGATTTTATAATATTTATCATCAAAAGATAATATTTTGTCAACATTAAAAAGTATTGTATTACTTGCTTTAATTACAAATTGATAGCTATTAACATCTATATTTATCGGTTTATCAAATAATTTAATTCGAGAAGCAGAATAAAAATATTCTTTTGGATTATTTTTATATACTACAGCATATTGTTCTTTTTTGCTTTGTTTGCAAACAACAACATCATCTTTTATTTTTTCATCTATAATGACAATAAATTCTTTGTGTTTTTCTATTTGTATTGACAAAATTTTCTCCGAATAATCCATAGAATTTTTATTTATTACACGATATTAACTTATTTTGTTTTTTTATGTCAACCATAATTTTAAAGATTAAGAAATATAGTTATTATACGGCGTTTTCGCTGATTATTTGACGCTGAAAAATATAATAGTCTATTGTTAATAAATTAAATTTAGTTCAAAAAGCATAAAAAAATCTGCAAGAATAAGCATAATACGTGCAAATTCTAACAGATTTTGAATTTAAAATTAAGAATTTTCAGTATGAATTATTTTATTCAAATATTTGTATGCGATTTGGATATTCAGCACAACATTCTTCCGTTAGAAAAGCAAGTATTGCTTCTAATGTGTTAAATTGTGCAATGCAACGCAAAATACGCCCTTCACGTTTTTGAACTAAAAGATTTACTGATGATAAGGCAGCAATATGATGGCTTAAGGTTGAGGCAGGAATTTGTAATTCTTTTTGTAGTTCTCCAACAGGCAAGCCTTGACTTCCTGCTTTTACAAGGCGTTTATAAATTGATAAACGAGTTACATGGCCAAGTTCTTTTAGGGCTTGTGCCACATTTTCTGTATTCATAAGCTTCCCCTAGATTAAGGGCTCTGCATAATTATCTTTTGCAAAGTTTCCTATAAAAGTTAATATTGCTAAAAATTAGAGCTTTGCATTTTGTGCAGAAGCTTCGAATTAATAATTTACTTTTCTAGTATAATGGAAATAACTTGACAATAAAAATATTTCGATTATACTAGAATTATAATTTTTGGAGGTTCTTGATATGCAAGATTTTAGTTCAATGTTTGCGGACGCTATAGGAATGTTTTTGTTCCTTGGTGCAGAATTATCAATTTTATTTATTATTATATGTGCAGCAGTAAATTTATTACAATTATATATTCCTGATTCCAAAATTCAGTCCTTACTTGGAGCTTCACATGGGCGTGGTTATTTTTTAGCAGCCATGCTTGGAGCAGTTACACCATTTTGCAGTTGCTCAACAATTCCTATGCTTAGAGGATTACTGAAAGCAAAAGCTGGTTTTGGCCCAACCTTGACTTTTCTTTTTGCCTCTCCCTTGCTAAATCCCATAATCATAGTGCTTTTTGTGGCAACATTTGGGTTAAAAGTTAGTATAATATATACTTGTATAGCCCTGATCACAGCAACAATTGCCGGATTTATTTTAAACAAAATGCAGTTTGAAAAATATGTAATTCATGAAAACCCTTTTAATATAACTCCCATGCAAAGTTGTTGCACTTCCACAAAACCTCAAGAAAACTCTAAACTTGAACCTTTAGAGCCAATGCAAACAACACAAAGCACTTGCTGTGATGCTAAACAAGGCTTGCAACCAATACAAACTATGCAAAGTCCTTGTTGTGATAGTAAAAAACCAATGGAAGAGCTAAAGCCAATAATAGAAAATGCTCAAAGTTCATGTTGTGCCTCCTCTAAGCCTCTACAAGCCAAAGCAAGTGCACAGTCCTCTTGTTGTTCAGGGGCAAACGAAGAAAAAAATACTTCAAAATCCGAAGCTAGTAGCATCAGTTTTAAAGAAAAGCTTAGATGGGCTTTTGTTGATGCTTGGAGACAGTTTAAGCAACTCTTCCCATATTTATTACTTGGTGTAACCTTGGGAGCTTTAGTTTATGGCTTTGTTCCCAGTGATTTTATAGCAAAATATGCCAGTGGAGATAGTATTTTTGCAGTGCCCATTGCGGCTGTAATTGGTATTCCGCTATATGTAAGAGTTGAAGCATTAATTCCACTAAGCGCTGTGCTGGTTGGCAAAGGAATGGGGCTTGGTGCTGTTATGGCTTTAATTATTGGTGGTGGTGGGGCAAGTCTTACTGAAGTTATTTTATTAAAATCCATGTTCCGCTTACCCATGATCTTAGCTTTCTTAACTGTCATTTTAGGAATGGCTATAACAGCTGGCTATTTATTTCAGTATATGATGTAATAGTTTAGCTAGTTCATGCTGAAAAAGTCAATTCTTAATTTTTTCAGCATCGACTAACCACATTTTCCAATAGGGATAAGCACTCAAGCAATTTTTGTTTGATATAAGCGTTTTAGGAAAAAACCTTTGTGAATAACTTTCTAAGTTGAGTCACAAAGGTTTTCTCCATTTCAAAAAATAAAAAACCAAAAAACTAATCCCAAACTCTTTTGTCTTCTATGGGGCGAATTTGCGGAGGAAGTGAGCCCGGAGGTAAAATACGTAGTTCTGGACGCAATTTTATTCTTTCTCTAAAAAGGTGCATTAATTCATCTTCACGTTTAAAGCTTGAAGCTTCGACGTAGAGAGTCATTTCATCTATACCACCAGGATTTGTAACTTCAATTTGCCAACGTTTAATTTCTTCAAAACGTGCCATTACTTGTTCAACTTGATGTGGATAAACAAACATTCCTTTAATTCTTGCTGTTGTGTCAACACGGCCAACAATATTTCCAAGACGTGGACTTGTTCTGCCACATGAGCATGGAGCACGGTTAATATATGATAAATCTCCTGTAGCAAAACGAATTAGTGGATAGGTTTTGTTGAAAGATGTAACAACAACTTCACCCACCTCACCGTCTTTTAGAGGAATTCCTGTGTCGGGATGGCAAATTTCCACAAAGCAACGATTGGAAATATGCAGTCCATTTTTTTGGTAGCATTCGTAGCCAATACAACCCACATCAGCAGTTCCATAGCCCTGCCTGACTATTATATCAAATTTTTTCTCCATTTGAGAACGCATTTTTTCAGATAGGCGCTCACTAGTTACAAAGGCCACTTCAAGGAAGAGGTCTCTTCTCAAATCAATATTTTTTTCTTCCGCTTTTTGAGCTAAGTGCATTAAAAAGCTTGGAGTGCCCACATAACCAGAAACCCTTAGTTTTTGCATAATTTCAAGCTGGGTGGCGGCATCTGAAGGGCCGGCAGGAATAGTAGCACAGCTTAAATTTCTAAGAGGCTCTTCAAACATTAACCCGGCTGGGGCTAAATGATAGTTAAAAGTGACCTGTACAGGATCACCGGGGCGAAAACCAATGGAGTAAAATGCTTCTGTATATCCCCAATAATCTTCATGTCTATCTTCCGGATCAAAAATAGGACCTGGTGATAGAAAAACCCTTCTAAGCTCCCCAATATCCTTGGTAAGAAGCCCACCAAGACGTGGCCCCATGGTTTGCAAAAATATTAATTCTTTTTTCTTTAAAATTGGAATGTGCTTTATGTCAGAAAGAGTTTTAAATTTATCTACACTAAATTGAGCCCTGTCAAAGCGTTTTTTTACATCTTCAGAATAGCGATAAGCGTAAGAAAGCAACTCTTTTAGCTGTATTAAATTATATTGTTTACGTTCACTTTCGTTTAATACTTCACGGCGGCTGTAAATACCTTCTGTGCGATCTTTACGAGTCATAATTGTCCTCCTCGGTTATTTTATTGCATAAGTTTAACCCACTAAAAATGTAAATGCAAGCATTATTTTTATTTTCCAATTAAAACAATATGTTATTTATAAAAATATTAAAAGTCAAAAAATATAAAAAATCATTTTTTTTATAATAATATGAAATTATAATACTTTTTTTTTATCGTATTTTTATTAAAAATGAGTTAAATTAAATTCTGCTAAAAAATATTGAAAGCTCTACACAATTCATTGTGCAAGTTTATATTGGTAAAAAATGGAAAAAATATTATTACACGTTTGCTGTGGCCCCTGTGCCATAGCTCCAATTATTGCTCTTAGAAAAAGTAATTTTATACCAAGTGCTTATTTTTTTAATCCAAATATCCACTTGCAAAGAGAGTTTTTGTTAAGGTTAAATGCCATGCAAGAAGTTTCATTGGCCTATAAAACTGAATTAATAATTGAGGGAAACCATAATTATTTAAAAGAAATAAGTAAAAAAAATCTGTGTGAAGAAAATAAAGCAATCTTATATAAAAAAGCTTTAAAAAGTAATGTTACGGAGTTTGAGCAGTTATCAAATGAGAAATGGAAAATAGCCATCAAAAAAATTCTTGATAAATGGGTAAAATATCAAGATGAATTTAATCAATATCCAAACTCTCCAGAGCTTGAAGTAAATCCCTTAGATTGGTTTTTGAACCTTAACAACTATAATCATGGAGAGCGTTGTAAACAGTGCTATGAAGAGCGTTTACTTCAAACTGCCCTTTATGCTGCTCAAAATAGTTATAAAAAATTTACTTCTAGTCTTTTATATTCACGCTATCAAAACCATGAACATATTTGCCAAGCCGCAAAAAATGCGACAAAAAAAGTAAATTCAATGCTTGAAGAAAAGGCTATAACTGGTGATTATATAGAATTTTATTATCAAGATTATAGACAATTTTGGCAAGATGGAATTGATACTTCAAAAAAAATGGGAATTTATCGGCAAAAATATTGTGGTTGTATATTAAGTCGTTTTGAGAGTTTAGTACAAATGGCA
>CAYJHF010000099.1:0-8167 GCA_964369905.1 uncultured Mailhella sp.
ATTGCACGTTCCGTGCTTATTTCTTGCAAAAGTTTTAGACTTATTTTAATAAAAACTTTTTATCTATATATAGTTATTATATTTTTCAGCATCGACTACTTATGCTCGTGCATAAGTCTATACCATTTTTTGATTGATATTTTTTTGAAATGCTTTAATTTTAAACCGAATTGTATTAATATTTAGTAAAAAAATTGGGAAAACCTTTTAAAGGTTCTCCCAAGCAAATGATTAAATGTTTTTGCTAATACTTATTTTCTATGGGAAATATTTAGGCGAGTAATAGCTTTTTTCAATGCAAACTCAGCTCTATCAAGGTCTACGCCTTCTTTTTTAGCACTAAGGCGTTCTTCTGCTCTTTTTTTAGCCAGATCCGCCCTGTTTTCGTCAATATTACAAGCAAGCTCAGAAGATTGAGCGAGCACTGTTACTTTATCGTCTAAGACTTCTAAAAAACCGCCGGCTACAAATATATTGTGTTCTTTGCCGTCAAGTCTATAGTATAAATTTCCAACATCTAAAGCTGTGAGCAAGGGAATATGTCCGCTAAGTACACCAAATTGCCCATCAACACCCGGAGCGCCAACATAGTCGGCTTCTGTTTTTAAAACAACCTGATCTGGGGTTACTATTTCAAGGTGTAAGGCCATACTTATTCTCCTAGGGAATTAATAATCTTTTTTTGAAAAACAAAAACTTTATCAAAAATCAATATTTTATAATGTATAAACGCTTTAATTGCCTTTCTTCACCCATTTTTTCAAATGCAATTTGAAAAAATTAATGGGGATTGCCAAGGGAGTCACTCCCTTGGCTGGGGGGTTGGGGGCTAGCCCCCAAAAAAACAAAAATAAAAAATCAAATTATTTGTTTTGCTCTTGACGTTTATTATATTTTTCAATAGCCATCTCAATGCTTCCAACCATGTAAACATCATTTTCTGAAAGGTAATCATATTCACCTTCCAAGAGTCCTTTAAAGGCTTTGATTGTGTCTTCGAGTTTTACATAAACACCAGGTGTTCCGGTAAATACTTCGGCAACGTGGAAAGGTTGGGAGAGGAAGCGTTGTATTCTTCTGGCCCTTGAAACTGTGATTTTATCTTCATCTGAAAGTTCGTCCATACCAAGAATTGCAATAATATCTTGTAAGTCCTTGTATTTTTGCAGAACCATTTGCACTTGACGTGCTACTTGATAATGTTCTTCACCAACCACTTGCGGGTCCAAAATTCTTGAGGTTGAGTCAAGGGGGTCAACAGCAGGATAGATTCCAAGCTCTGATATGGCACGAGAAAGAACGAGAGTTCCGTCAAGGTGAGCAAATGTAGTTGCAGGAGCAGGGTCTGTCAAGTCGTCAGCTGGAACATAAACGGCTTGCACAGATGTAATTGAACCATTTGCAGTTGAGGTAATTCTTTCTTGAAGTCCTCCAAGGTCTGTACCAAGAGTTGGTTGATAACCAACGGCAGATGGCATACGTCCTAGAAGAGCAGAAACTTCTGAACCTGCTTGAGTGAAACGGAATATATTGTCAATAAATAAAAGCACGTCTTGATTTTCTTCATCACGAAAATATTCAGCACAAGCAAGAGCGGTTAAAGCAACACGAGCACGAGCTCCCGGAGGCTCATTCATTTGTCCATAAACCAGAACAGCACGGTCTAAAACACCTGCTTCTTTAAGCTCATGGTACATATCATTACCTTCACGGCTTCTTTCACCAACACCGGCAAAAACTGAGTTACCGCCGTGTTGCTTGGCAATATTATTAACAAGCTCCATAAGCACAACGGTTTTACCAACACCTGCACCGCCAAAAAGTCCGATTTTACCACCTTTTGGGAAAGGAACAAGCAAATCTAAAACTTTAATTCCGGTTTCCAATAGCTCCACATTAGTGTTTAGTTCTGTAAAAACCGGAGCAGAGCGGTGAATTGGCATTTTTATATCGGCCTTAATTTCACCAAAACCATCAATGGGACGACCAACCACATTGAGTATTCTACCAACAGCAGATTTACCCACAGGAGTCATAATTGGGTTTCCTGTGTCCACTGCCTCCATACCACGCACAAGCCCTTCTGTAGAATCCATAGCGATGGTTCTAACAATATTATTACCTAAGTGTTGGGCTACTTCGCATACCAAGTCAGTGGCATCCGGATTGTTAGGGTTGTTTATTTCTAGGGCATTTAAGATGTTGGGTAATTTTCCATCAGGGAATAACACGTCAACAACAGCACCAATTACTTGTACAATTTGTCCTTTTTTTACTGTCATGCTAAAAAGCTCCTACTACTGACTTTGCAGTGCGTTTGCACCACCGACTATATCCATAAGATCGCTTGTAATAGCGGCCTGGCGGGTTTTGTTAAATAAAAGGGTAAGTGAACCTATCATGTCATCGCAATTGTTAGTTGCATTATTCATAGCCAACATTCTGGCTGCGTGCTCACTTGCATTTGTATCAAGCAAGCCACGGTAGATTACAACATTTAGATAGCGAGGCAATAATTCTGAGAGTAAGGTGGCCACATTGGGTTCATAAATATATTCCACATTGCCAACTTTTTCTTCATTATTGCTTTTATCTGACTGATTATCTTCGCTTTTTTGTTCATCATTTTTAGAATCAATGGGCAAGATTGCTTTGGCCGTTGCCACTTGTCTTGCCATGCTAACAAATTCACTAAAAACAATATAAACTTCATCGGCCTCATAATTTTCATAAGCATGAGAAACCAAATTTCCAAGTTGCAAGGCGCTGTTAAAGTTTAAAAATTTCATTACATCTGTCATGGATTGCAGAATTTCAAAGGAGGTTTTTTTAACAGCATCTCTGCCCTTTCTTCCAATGCAAATAAACTGAACTTTCTTGTTTTCTTCTTGTTTACTTCTGGCAAGTTTAAGTGCTTTTCCAATAAGGTTGGCATTAAAGCCTCCACAAAGTCCACGATCTGAAGTAATCAATAAAATCAAAACATTTTCTTGCTTTTCGTGTACTTCTAATAGCGGGTGGCCGGCCTCTTCAGTGCGTGCAGCCAAATCGGAAAGCATTTGATCAAACTTTTGCGCATAAGGCTTGAAGCGTTCAATTTTATTTTGAGCACCGCGCAGGCTAGCAGACGCCACCATGCCCATGGCTCTTGTTATTTGCTTGGTTTTGCGAACCCCTGCAATTTGTAGTTTTACATCTTTCAAAGAAGGCATGAATTACCCCTGTGCCTGAAAGGTTGCCTTAAATTCTTTAATTGCCTCATTTAGACGGTTTTCAAGATCTTCATCAAGTTTTTCACGCTCTTTTATGTCAGCCAAAATGTCAGATTTTGAAGAACGTAAAATCTCTAATAAACCACTTTCAAAGGGCAAAACATCTTCAACTGCTATATCGTCCAAAAATCCTTTAGCGGCAGAATAAATAGAGGCTACTTGTTCTTCTGTGGTCATGGGCTGATACTGTGGCTGTTTTAATAGCTCAGTCATGCGAGCTCCTCTGGCCAAAGTAGCTTGTGTTGCTTTATCCAAATCTGAACCGAACTGAGCAAAAGCAGCCATTTCACGATATTGGGCTAAATCAAGCCTCAAAGTTCCGGCCACTTGCTTCATGGCTTTGATTTGTGCAGCTCCACCAACCCTTGAAACAGAAATACCCACGTTAATAGCCGGACGAATACCGGCATTAAATAGGTTTGACTCAAGAAAAACCTGTCCATCAGTAATAGAAATTACGTTGGTAGGAATATAGGCAGAAACGTCACCGGCTTGAGTTTCAATAACAGGTAGAGCTGTCAAAGAACCTGCTCCCATCTCATCGGAAAGTTTAGCCGCTCTTTCAAGCAAGCGAGAGTGAAGATAAAAAACATCGCCTGGGAAAGCTTCACGGCCGGGAGGACGACGAAGCAAAAGGGACATTTGACGGTAAGCCACAGCTTGTTTTGATAAATCGTCGTAAATAATAAGGGCGTGTTTACCATTATCACGATAGTATTCTGCCATTGTACAACCGGAGTAAGCTGCAATATATTGCAAAGGAGCTGACTCTGAAGCAGCAGCGGAAATAATTGTAGTATATTCCATTGCACCGTATTGGCGAAGCTTTTCTGCCACCAAGGCCACAGTTGACTCTTTTTGGCCAATAGCTACATAAAAACAATGCACATCGGTATTTTTCTGGGCAATGATTGCATCAACACAAACTGCCGTTTTACCAACTTGCCTGTCACCAATAATTAGCTCTCTTTGACCTCTGCCAATGGGAGTTATTGCGTCAATGGCTTTAATTCCTGTTACCATTGGTTCGTGCACACTTTTGCGTGACATAAGACCAGGAGCCTTTAATTCCACTGCACGAGTTTCCTTGGTTTCAACAGGGCCAAGACCGTCAATTGGTTGACCAAGAGGATTAAGTACACGGCCTGCAACAGCTTCACCCACAGGTACAGAAAAGATTTTTCCGGTGCGTTTTACCAAATCACCTTCTTTAATCCCGCTGTCATCACCAAGCAGGGCAACCCCCACATTGTCTTCTTCCAAGTTGAGAACCATACCCATTAAACCGCCGGGAAATTCCAACAATTCCATGGCCATGGCATTTTGTACACCATAGACTCTGGCAATACCGTCACCCACATAAAGCACGGTTCCGGTTTCGCTCATTTCGACTTTTTGGTCGTAATTGCGAATTTGCTCTTCAATAATTTTTTCAATTTCTTCAGCCTTAATTTGCATGATGCCTACTCACCCCTTTTAATGTGTTCCCTGAGGTTATTTAATTGTGCCCGTAAACTTGCATCAAACACAGTTTGTCCAATATTTAGGACTACTCCGCCAAGTATAGCGGGATCAACTGCAAATTCAAGTTCCAATTTACGGTTACTTTGTTTTTCCATTTGGGATTGTATGTTTGATTTATGCTTACTGTCCAAAGAAATGGCAGTAATAATTTTTCCCTGACTAATGCCCTTGGCATTGTCAAGCATAGTTTTATAATCTTCAGCTATGGCCACCACTTGAGATAAACGCTTGCGATCTGCCAATAAATTAAAGAAACGCTTAACAGTTTCATTTCCATTAATGGTTTTTAACAAGCCAGAAATAACTTTTTTCTTTTCGTCATCAGAAATAATAGGACTTTCAAAAAGCTCTTGGAGTTTTTTATTTTCAGAAACAGCACTACTAATGGCCATAAGATTTTGTCCAAAAAGCTCAGCCTGTTCAAGACCATTCTCAAAACCTAAATTGAAAAGAGCTGTCGCATAGCGCTTGGAAATAACATTGCCAATCATGAGAGCACCACCTTAGACAAAGATTTTTCCACAAGTTTTAAATGCTCTTTTTCATCTAAACGCTTATGTATGTCTTCCTCAAGTTTGGCCACAATTTCATCAGCAATTTTAGCTTGAATTCTGGCTTTTTCTTGAGCTCCTTCCGTTTGGGCTGCTAGTTTAGCTTGTTCAATAATCTTAGTCGCCTGTTTTTCGGCCTCACCAATTAACTTTTTCTTTATAGCTTCGCCCTGCTCTTTACCCTCAACAAGCAATCTATTACATTCCTCTTGGATATGAATCAATTTTTTTTCAGCTTCTTCAAGTTTTTCTGCAGCATCGGTTTTCATTTTAGCAGCATCTCTTAAGTCATCAACAGCCTTTTTTTCATGATTTGAAATAAAGCCTAAAATCTTTTTTCCACCAAAATAACAGATTAATCCAATAAAAATGGCAAAATTGAGCACCCTAAGCCCAAAATCACCCCAGTTTAGCTCACCATCGGCAGCTAAAGCATTGTCAGCCCAAAAGCTTATAATTATTGTTATAGCAAAAGTGCTTAGATATTTCACAATTATCTCCTTATTCCAAACAAAAATGCTTAGGAATTACTCAAATTTATCCTAAAATTTTAGCCAAAGCTTCCTTGGAAAACTTTGGAACCTGTTTCTCAAGTACTTTCAGAGCTGCTTGGCTTTGTGCTCGTACTTGCTCGGCAGATTCATTGCGAATTAACACGGCCTGTTCATTGGATTTATTCAATATTTCACCGGCCTTGATTTCACCATTTTCTTTTAAAGTCCTCTTATCACAAGAAATTTTCTCTCTTACTTCTATAAGGATATTTTCACGTTCATGTAGTCTTTTTTCAGCAGAATTTCTCAGACGCTCGGATTGTTTTAAATCTATATCCATCATATAGCGCCTTTTGTATAAATTTTCCCTAATTGGTGAAATTATTAAAATATTAACAATCCAAAGGGTTACCAAAAAGTTTATTATTTGTATTATGAGGGTAATATCAATATCTATCACTGCTTCAATCCTTAAAAATTTTGGGTTCAGATTAAAAAAATGTTCAAAAATTAACAAATCAATTATTGCACTAAATAATAAATTTGTCAAAATAAAATATTATTTTTTTCTTAGCAATTTCTGAACAAAAACTTTGCACATTAAATTATACAGAGGTTTCAAAGAAATTAAATTTCTTGCCCTTGGTTTTAAAATATATTATTAATTGTTAACTAATTTTTTTTAATTAAAATTTAAATTTAAAAGGATTACAAGAATCTTATGCCTACTCAAAAAGAAAATTTTTTGGAACGCTTTTTCCACATTAAAGAAAAAGGTTCATCAATTCAAACTGAAGTTTTAGCCGGCTTAACAACATTTATGACTATGTCATACATTCTTGCTGTAAACCCAAATATCTTGGGCGCCACAGGAATGGATGCAGGAGCTGTTTTTACTGCCACAGCCCTAAGTTCAGCCATAGCCACATTTATTATGGCAATCTTTGCAAAACTGCCAATTGGGCTTGCACCTGGCATGGGACTAAATGCTTTCTTTGCCTTTGGAGTTGTTCTTGGCATGGGTTACAGTTGGCAATTTGCCCTAACTGCAGTATTTCTTGAGGGCATTATTTTTATCCTACTTACAATTACTAATGTTAGAGAATCAATATTGCAATGTATTCCTACAGATCTAAAAAAAGGAATAGCAGCCGGTATTGGGCTTTTTATTGCCTTTATTGGTCTACAGTCAGCCGGAATTATTGTGCGCAACGATGCAACCCTTGTTTCCTTGGGTGGTTTAAATACAGCCACTTCTGCTGTTGCTATTTCTGGATTTTTTATTACAGCCATTCTTTTGCACTATAAAGTCAGGGGTGCACTTCTATATGGTATTTTTATTGCAACCATAATAGGTATTCCACTTGGAGTAACAAACTTAGCTAACTTTGATTCTTCAAAATTGTTTAGTGTGGCAAGTGTAGCTCCAACTTTTTGGCAATTTGATTTTTCTCAAGTTTTCACCTCAGATATGGCTCTGGTATTAATTACTTTTCTTTTTATTGACTTATTTGACACAGTGGGCATTTTTGCCGGTGTTGGGGCTAAAGCAAATCTTATTGGTTCAAATGGACATATTGTAAATTCAAAACAAGCCTTTATGTCAGATGCTATCGGAACCACAGCCGGCGCAATGTTTGGAACGTCAACTGTAACCAGCTACCTTGAAAGTGCAGCAGGAGTTGCAGCAGGCGGAAGAACAGGGCTAACAGCCTTGGTAATTGGTGCAATGTTTACCATTTCTCTATTTTTCTCACCCATCTTTTTAACTATTCCTGCCCACGCCACAGCACCCATATTAGTTTTAGTTGGCCTTATGATGTTCTCAGAAATTACAGAAATAGACTTTAACGATCATGTGGTCAGTATTCCTGTTTTTGTAACCTTGCTTGGTATGCCTCTAACTTATAGTATTGCTCATGGCATCGCTTGGGGCGTTGTGGCTTATGCTGTAATGGCTCTTGCCACCAGACGTCAACAAAATCTGCATCCACTTCTTATTGTTTTGGCTGTTCTTTTTGTTATAAAATTCTATTTTGGTTAGAAAAGTTATCTATTGAAATGAGTTTTCTTGTGTGAGAAAACTTTTATAAATAACTTATAAAATGATACCAAGAGCATTATTAGAATTATTTTTTCTTGGAAATGCTCTAATTCTCAACAAAGATAAATCTGCAAGAAATAAGCTTGGAACAAGCAATTTTCTTGCAGATTTTTTTGTATGCTATTGCTAATTTTTCTTGTGACAAAGTTCTTCATAAATTAGTTCATGCTGAAAAACACAATTTTTGTGTTTTTCAGAAAGGCACGTTGCCTCCAAGTGCCA
>CAYJHF010000100.1:0-8029 GCA_964369905.1 uncultured Mailhella sp.
TTAAATGATTGCTTTTTGAAAGTTATATGGTTTAGAGCAGTTTCAATATTTATTGAAACTGCTCTAAGAAATTGTTTTTTTCTCAAACCTCATAAAATAATAGGAAGCTATTGCAATAAAACAGCCTACTATAATAAAAACCATGAATGCAATGCGTAAAGAAAATAAATAGGATAAAAACCCAATTAATGGCTGGCCAACCATAAAACCGGTAAAGGTTATGGAGACAACAACAGTTATAGCTTTGCTGGAGTTCTTTGGGTTTGCTCTACCGGCATAACTATAAACCATGGGAACTACTGCTGATGTACCTAATCCCAAAATAAATAAGCCTAAAGTTGAAGGTATAAAATATGGAAAAATGCTTGGAATACTAATGCCAACAACTACTAAGCAACCGCATATAAGTATCACTAAAGGTTTTCCAACTTTTTCAATAAAATATACAGCGCTAAATCGTCCAATTACCATGGCAGTAATACAAGCTAAATATCCAACTCCCACATAGTCATTTGAAACCAAAACCACATCTTTGAAGTATAATGAGCTCCAATTCAACATCACACCTTCCAAAAGTGCAGCAGAAAAACCAACTATTCCACAGAAAAGTAAAAAATAAGTCAGTTTAAATTCATTATTTTCTTGCTCCATATTATTCTCATCTTTATCAAGTGTAAATAAAAACTTATTTACATAAGAGCCTAAGCAAATAAAAAATATTATGACAATATAATAGTGTAAGGCCATGGATAAATTCAATTTAATCAATATAATCCCAAAAGCTCCACCTATGGCCATGGCTAAACTCCACAAACCATGAAATTTAGGCATTAAATTCTGTTTAAAATTAATTTCAGCTCGTGAGGCCTGTGTATTCATTGATATACTGATAAGATTAGCAAAAACACCATAAAAGAAAAAAATAAGCAGAAGGTGAAAATAATTGGTGGTAAATGTTGTTAAGGCCAAAACTAGAGGGAAAATAACAGCGCTATAGCGTAAAACTGTCTTGCTAGAATATTTAGTAATTAAGTAGGCTGAAATTGGCATTGTGCATAATTGTCCAAAGGGAATGTTGAACAATAGCATACCTAGCTCTGCATCATTAATATTTAAAATTGCTTTAAAATCAGGAACTCTGCTGGCAATACAAGAAAAAAGCAAACCCATGAGAAAAAAAATACTTGAAATAGCATTATTTGTTCTTGTGATTTGCTTTTTAGTGTATTCAGTCATTTTTTTCAAAAAGGAGAGCTCAACATACTTATTCTTTTAGTAAAGTTCCCTTATATAAATTAGAATGCTATGCTTTGGAACCCACAATCCACATAATGAATTTCTCCGGTTACAGCTGAACTAAGATCAGAAGCCAAATAGAGGGCAGCATTACCCACATCTTCAATACTTACGTTGCGGTGTAAGGGTGCGCGTTCTTCAATATGGTTTAGAATTGTTCTAAAATCAGAAATTCCGGAAGCTGCCAAAGTTTTAATGGGCCCAGCACTAATGGAGTTTACCCTAATACCTTTATGGCCTAAATCAGTTGCTAAATAACGAGCAGAACACTCTAAAGCTGCTTTAGCCACACCCATTACATTATAGTTTGGAATAACCTTTTGTGAGCCATAATAGGTTAAACACATTACAGAGCCACCGGGGTTTAGAATTTCTTCATAGGTTTTACAGAGCGTAACTAAGGAATAGGCAGAAACATTCATGGCAAGGTTAAAGCCATCTCTTGATGTGTCCACAAAGCGCCCATGCAAATCTTCTTTGTCGGCAAAGGCTACAGAGTGAACTAAAATATCAAAATTACCCCATTTTTCTTTCACAATTTCAAATCCTTGTGCAATTTCATCATCATTTGTAACATCACAGGGAAAAATGAAATCTCCACCAAGCTCTTCACAGATTGGTTCAACTCTTTTTTTAATTGCTTCACCAACATAATTGAGAGCTATATTTGCTCCATTTTGTTTAAATATATTGGCAATGCCATAAGCAATACTGCGATTATTTGCCACACCAAAAATAAGAGCTTTTTTATCCTTTAATAGCATTTTTTATTCCTTTTTTTATAAAGTTAAAAAATAAATTACTTAGTTAAAATATCATAAGCTTCTTGATATTTTTTGGCCGTTGTTTCAGCAATCATAGGTAGTAAGGGTGGTGGTGGAGGACTTTTATCCCAAACTTGGGTTTCAAGCCAATCACGCAAATATTGTTTATCAAAGCTAACTTGACTTTTACCCGCACTATATTCATTTGCAGGCCAAAAGCGTGAAGAATCCGGAGTTAGAACTTCATCAATTATAATCAATTCATCGCCAACCAGTCCAAATTCAAACTTTGTATCAGCAATAATAATTCCTCGCTCAGCAGCGTAGTCTCTTGCTTCACCATAAATAGTCAAACTCAAGTCCATTACTTTTTTGCACATTTCTTCGCCAACTAATTTAGCCGCTTCAGCAATGCTTATATTTTCATCATGCTCACCAACTTCCGCCTTGGTTGCCGGAGTAAATAGCGGATTTTCAAGCTTTGATGAGTTTAAAAGCCCACTTGGCAATTTATGGCCACAGATTTCTCCATTGGCTTGATAATCTTTCCAGCCTGAACCTGCCACATAACCTCTAACCACACATTCTATGGGTAAGGGCTTTGCTCTTTTGGCAATAATTGAACGTCCGGCTAACTGTTCTCTATAGGGTTTTAAAATATCAGGATATTTATCAACGTCAGATTCAATAATATGATTGGCAATTAAATTTTCAAATCTTTTCATCCAAAATAAAGTGATTTGATTTAAAATAATGCCCTTGCCCGGGATTGGATCGTCCATAATCACATCAAAGGCAGAAATACGATCTGAAGTTACAATTAAAATACTTTGCTCATCAAGCTCGTACATATCGCGAACTTTGCCTCTGGAAAGCAGTTTTAGTTCAGGAATATTGCTAGAAATTAATGCCATACTATTTGTCCTTATTATTTTATTGTGTTTTATGTTTATTGATTTTTTAAACGCTCTTCCGCACTTCTGGCATGGGCTTCAAGGCCTTCAAAGCGTGCAAGACTTGCAATGGCCGCAGCATTGCTCTTGGCAAATTCAGCCGAAGCAGATATAATACTGATTTTTTTACAAAATGTTTGCACAGTTAGGGCAGATGAATATTTTGCACTGCCTTGAGTTGGGAGCACATGATTTGGCCCTGCAAAGTAATCACCAATGGATTCAGCAGACCAAGAACCTAAAAACATAGCTCCGGCATTTTCAATTTTGCCAACAAGATCCCAAGGGCTTTTTGTCATAATTTCAAGGTGTTCAGGTGCAATGGCATTTACGATTTCAACCGCAATTTGTAAGTTTGGAACCACAATAATTGCACCAAAGTCTTGCAATGATTTCTTGGCAATTTCTGCCCTTGGCAATGAATTAACTGCCTTGTCAATATGTTGTAAAACCTCATCAGCCTTTTGCTCGCTTGTTGTAATATATACAGCCGAGGCTAAGGTGTCATGTTCGGCTTGGGAAAGCAAGTCAGCCACCACATATTGAGTATTGGTGCTTTCATCTCCCATAATTAATATTTCACTTGGCCCGGCTAGCATATCAATGCCCACATCACCTTGAACCAGTTTTTTGGCCATGGTTACATAAGCATTGCCAGGCCCTGTAATTACGTTTACCGGCTTAATGCTTTGTGTTCCATAGGCAAGTGCTGCAATGCTCCAAGGCCCACCAACACGGTAAACCTCTTTTATCTCAAGAAGGTGGGCAGCAGCTAAAATATGGGGGCTAATACTTCCATCTTTGCGCGGTGGGCTTACAATGGCAATTTCTTTTACACCTGCAACTTTTGCCGGAATTGCTTGCATTAATAAACTAGAAATAAGCGGAGTTTCACCACCTTTTCCACCTGGAATATATAGACCTGCCCGTCTTACCGCTTGAACCTTTTGCCCTAAAATTGTTCCGTCTTCCTTGGTTTGAAACCAAGAGTTTTCTTTTTGAGCCTCGTGAAATTCACGAATATTCTTCGCTGCCATTTTAATGACTGCATATTCATTTTCAGCAATCACAGTTGCAGCTTCTTGAATTTCTTGCTCTTTCACCCTTATTGCACCGGATAAATCAGGACAGTCAAAAAGCTTTGTTTGAGCAATTAAATACTCATCACCAAGTTCTTTGACATTTTTAATAATTTTACGCACTTCCTGCTCAACATCTAAGCCTTGCTCTTCACGATTTAGCAAGGTTTTAATTAATTCTTGAGCTTCATGCAAACTTGAATATGTATATTTTTTCATTATAACCTACAATAATTAGTCAAACTAAAAAGCTTTATAAATGAACTTCTTAGAAAAAGCATACTAACTTTAAATACCCAATGAAAGCCGACAGTGTTTTTTTTCTAACAAAGTAAAGTGTAATACTTTTCTTATACAAGAGAGTTTAATTATCTCTTAAAACTTATAAAATAGCAAGCAAACAAAGGAAAGTATAATAAATTTATTGCAAAAACTTTCCCCAAAATAAACTAATGACTACTCAGCCACAAAGAAAGCTTGATAGGCCTCCTTGGTATAGTATAAATCAGCCACAGAGGAGATTTCAAAGGGGCTGTGCATACCAAGCAGGGAAGGGCCAAAGTCAATTACATTCATGCCATAAACGGCTAAAAATAAAGCCACAGTTCCACCACCACCATGGTCAACCTTACCAAGGGAAGCCATTTGCCAAGGAATATTCTTTTTAGCTAAAATATTTCTAAGCCAAGCAATATATTCAGGGTGAGCATCGTTAGCACCATATTTGCCCCTAGAACCTGTGAACTTGCAAAATGTTGGGCCATGGCCAATGGTTGAAGAGTTTAGTTTTTCGTGCAATTCTTGCCAGTCCGGGTCTATGGCGGCGTGTACATCGGCTGAAATTGCCTTGGTGGCCAGCATAACTTGGCTAAAAGTAGTTTTATCTTTTTCTGCTTGAACTAAATCTTGAATGCAATATTCAAAAAACCTAGAACTTGCGCCTGTGCTTCCCTCTGAACCTATTTCTTCCTTATCCCAAAAAATAATTGCTGTACAATATTCAGGTGTTTCTACCTCTAAGAATGCACTAAGAGCTGTATAAAGGCAAATTCTGTCGTCTTGACCATAGGCTCCTATTAATGCTTCATCAAGTCCCACAAAACGTGCTTTTCCGGCAGGAACTGCCTGAATTTCAGCGGAAAATAAATCTTCTTCTTTTATGCCATATTTTTGATGCAATAGATGTAAAATATTTGCCTTGATTGGGCTATCTTGCTTTTCTTTTTTATCTTTCTCATTTTTTTGCAGTGGAGTATGAGCCAAAATAATATTAAGTTTTTCAGGGTCAAAACCTTTAGAGATGGTTTGATTTACATGATCTTGAGCTAAGTGAGGCAATAAGTCTGTAATGGTAAAGACCGGTTCATCATCATTTTCACCAAGGCAAATTTTTATTTTCTCGCCATTTTGCTTTATTACAACACCATGTAAAGCCAAGGGGCGCGCTAACCATTGATATTTGCGTATACCTCCATAATAGTGGGTTTTTGCCTGCCCAATGCCTACATTTTCAGTTAGAGGATGTTGTTTAAAGTCAAGGCGTGGACTGTCGGCATGGGCACTAATTAACCTAATACCATCACTCAAAGGACGTTTACCTTTTCTTAATGCAAACAAGCATTTTTCATGCAAGGTATTCATAAATTTTGCTGAGTTCAAATCATTTGAAAAACCATCTTCAGCTAAAGCTTTTTGGCTGTATTCAATACATTCTCTTTCTGTTTTATTATTTGAAATAAAATCCAAATATTTTTTGGCAAACTTTTGCATATTTTTAATTTGCTTAGAATTGCTATTTTCCCAAATGGATTTGGTTTTATAATTTAGTTCTTCCATGTTTTTCTCCACATTTCTATGTAGTTATTATGTTTTTTAATATTTTCCCAATTATTTGAAATTCTTCATCTTCTAGGGTGCGAACATCTAGCATAAATTTATCGTCTTCAATTCTCCCAACCAATGGTGGGCTGCTGGAAAGTAGTTTTTGTCTTAAATCTGTGCAGGAAAATTCTTCGGTTAAAAACTCCAAACAAACCAGGAAGGTAGGTAAATCATTTTCAGGAAATGAACCACCGCCCACTCTGGAAAAATCAGCCTTGATGCTTATTTTGACTTTGTTGGTAGTTAGAAGATTTTTTAAAAGCTTAGTGAGTTTTTGCGCTTTTTTCTTAAGTTCAGCTTGAGAAAGGGTCATTCTTCTTAATGTTGGAATTTCTTGCAAAGCCTCTTCAGGATTATAATAAAGGCGTAGGGTTGCTTCTAGGGCCGCCAAAGTCAACTTGTCACAGCGAAGAGCTCTTAATAATTGATTTTTCTTGATTAAATCTATATAAATCTTTTTACCGGCAATAATTCCGGCTTGAGGGCCTCCAAGCACCTTATCTCCCGAAAATGTAACCACATCAACACCGGCTTCTAAAACGTCCTTGACAGTTGGTTCACCTTGCAAACCATAGGGAGAAAAATTAATTAAACTTCCACTTCCCAGGTCTTCCAAAAGGGGTAAATTATGCTTATGGGCAATTTCTGCCAAATCCTTAGTGTAAACCTCTGAGTGAAAACCAATTATGCGATAGTTTGAAGTATGCACCCTAACAATGGCCTTGGTATTTTCATTGATGGCAGATAAGTAATCAGATTTATGACATTTGTTAGTGGTTCCGACTTCCTTTAGTTTTGACAAACTTTTTTCCATTACATCAGGAATACGAAAGCTTCCACCAATTTCAACCAATTGTCCGCGACTTACAATACTTTCGCCACCTGCACATATTGTGTTTAACATAAGCATAACAGCGGCAGCATTATTGTTGACCACCAAGGCAGCTTCAGCTCCGGTTAAATTGCATATATCCCTTTCAACCAGACTGTGCCGACTTCCTCTTTGTCCACTTTCAAGATCAAATTCCAAATTACAATAACTTGAGGCAGCCAAGTTAACTGCCTCTACTGCTTGCTTGGCTAGCACAGAGCGCCCTAAATTTGTATGAATAACAACACCTGTTGCATTAATTACATATTGCAGTTTGGAACTTATTTTTACTCTTACATATACTTCAAGATTTCTTAAAATAAAATCCTTTTCCAATTCTTTTTCTGTAATTTTTTGCTCAGCTATTTCAGCACGAATTTTGTCTAAAAATGAAATCACAGAACTTTTGAGCAAAACATGAGGACAAGAAATATGACTAACATAATGTAAACAAACATCAACAGATGGTAATAGACGATATAAATTTGACATAAAAACTCACTACTATATAAAAATATATTTATGTTACTATCCCCAAATCTTCGGGGAATTTATTGTAATATTTGGCTAAAAGGTATAGAGAACCACAGATTACAATGGGCTTTTCTGTTTTACCTTCCAAATCAATTTCCTGTTTTTCCTTGGAATAACTTGTGGCAGCGTGAAAAGCCTGCTCAAAATTTTCTGTCAATTGCACTTTCGTGCTAGGTTCAAAATAACTTGCTAACTGCATTATTGGCACAGCATTTGGATTATCTTCAATGGGTGTAATATAAATTGGAATATCAAGCTTGTTTAATCTTAAAAATTTTTCAAGTATTTCAACTAAGTTTTGCGGTTCTTTATTTATTAAACATGAAAAAATAATGGCTATGGGTTTATATTTTTCCGCAGTTAATGAAACTAGCATGGTTTTTAATCCGTGAGGATTGTGTGCCCCATCAAGAATTATTGTTCCATAGTTCTGTTTATCGACGACTTGTAGTCTACCGGGAATAAAAGCATTGGCTAAACCCTTTTCAACTGCTTTTGGTTCAAAGTTCCATGAGTTTTTTTCACATAGCAAATGCCAAGCCCATAGAGCTGTTTGGGCATTTATAATTTGATGTTTACCTTTTAATCCTAAGGAATTACAGTTATAATTTTCTATCTTGGCAGTGCTTGGAAAATCATTTGTGGAGTGTG
>CAYJHF010000101.1:0-7924 GCA_964369905.1 uncultured Mailhella sp.
TCCAAGTGCGTCCAAAACTGTGTCTACATCTGAATTTTTATAATCTCCAAGCACAATTAGCTCTGCATTTTCAATAACATTACTCTCAATCATATTTTTTACGGCATAAAATTGCACATCACCGATTAGTACGCCAATATTTTTTGCTAAGGGGCTTTCTTCATTTAGTTCAGAGGGATAAAAATCTTCTTCGCAATATATTTCTTCAGCATTCAAATCTACTTCGATAAATATATCATTATTTTCAATATGTTGTAGTGTACAATCTTGCTCTTGAATAGTTGTTACTATTTCAGCTTCATGGATTACGTTTTCGTGGATTTCTGTATGGAGTAGAGTAAAATGTTCGCTATGATAATCACCATTTAACTCATCTGCTCCGTCAAAATCATATTGAGAACCATTCAAAATTTCAAAATCATCAATAATTGTGCTTCTAGCTTCAGTTTCAATGTGTTTATTTTCAACATTTTTAACTTCAACACCTTCTAAACCCTTAGTCTTTTCAAGTAGTGAAACTGCGCTGGCCAGCTGTTCAACAGCACTTCTTGCTGTATTTAGCAAGTCTGCCATACTCTCAGCATTTTTCTTAAAGTTAACATCAAGGCTTGAACCGGAAATGGCAAAGTTAGGTAAACTAAACTTGTTTTTATGACCTGAATTATTTATAATTTCACTAACCATGGCATCAACTTTGTCCAAGTCGCTCTGGTGCATTTCAACATCATAGTGTAAACTTTTAGCAACTAAGCTTATATCTTGCTCAAAAACTTCGCCAGCTGTTTGAGAGAGCATAAACTCTGAGGGCTCTACATTTTCAATTTCTTTAACAATTTCATCAATATTGTGTAAAACTTTTTTCTCAGTGCTTATTTCTGTGCTCAATTCTGTCTTGATTGGCGAATTTAAATTTTCTAAGTTAGAAACCACTTCTAATTCACTTTCTGTTGAATTTTCTGTGCTTAAATGCTCATCATCAAATTTCGTTTCCAACCTATTGACTGCCACAAGCAATTTTTCTAAGGCTGAATTATTATTTTTAATAATTCTTTCTTTTTTAGTTGGTTTTGACTTCTGCAAATTAGCACTATCCCATGCTGTGCTAACGCTAAAATATTTTGCATCGCCATCAGCGTCCATGATTTCAATGCTTTCTGTTTGAATATTTTCGCCGCCTTGCTTTGTCATGGTAATAACCCAATTTTCAAAATCACTACTGGACAAAGTTATATTTGCAAAATTAAGCTCTAAAAAGTCGGCAGAATTTTTTAATATTTCATTTTCATCTTCATCTTCAAAACCAAGTCCATTCCACAAGTATAAAATATTACCATTCCTAAAACTTGTTCCAAAATCAGCTGGTTTAAAGCAATACTTAAAAGAATTTTGAGCCTTATTTGTGTTAATTGGCATTAATATTAGATTTTTTAGTTCACTTTGTGGCTCTTCACTTTCTTGAACACTTCCAATACTTGTTTCCCCAATATTTCCTCTTTTATCTTTAACCTGAATTATAAAATTCTCAAATACTGGTTGCTCACCAAGATTTATCATTAAACTCTGTTTATATTCCACGCAATAGCCATTTATCCTATCGCCCTTAATATTAGTGAGCTCTATTTTTCCAACTGAAGTTTCAGATTTACCATAGCTATACGTCAAATCAGAGTTTTGTTTGGCAAGTGTTCTTGACTCACAAAGAATTTCAGCAAGCCCGGCATTTGCTTTAATAGAAAAATAGCCGATTTTGCTTTCCAGTCTAAGGCTAGGGTAAGTATTTGCGTTATGATTGTCCATTTCTGTTAATTCGGCAGAATTTGAAAAATCTTTATTATTTAAAATCTCTGAGTTGCTTTCAGGTTGAACAATATTATTATTCGCATTATTACGCTCTATCAAGCTAAGTAGCTCTTGACTGTCAACATCAATTACAATCTCTTCGCAATCATAATTGCCCTTGAAATCTTTTATATATATGGTGAAATTTTCAGAAATTTTTTGCTTTTTTACGTTAAAATTTTCAAGCGCCAAAGCGTGCCCGACATATTTATGGAGCTTATAGGTATATTGACCAGTAATTTTATCAATACTTAACATTCCATACTTTCCTGAAAGCTTTTGTAGCATTAGATCAGAAGCATGGCGGGGCTTAGTCAGTCCATATATTAAATCATTTTTGGACTGAATTTTTTCTTTATTATTTTGATTTTCTGGATTTTTTTGATGTAAGTTTAGCAAATCATTAAAAAGTGTATTTTCAACACCGGAGCTTAACACAGGTAAGGATTTATTAGCAAAATTTTCCAAAGAAATTGCCATAAAGTACTCCTCAAAAACAATACAGAAATAAAGGTATAAAGCGGATAAAATATATTTTCCGCTAAACACCTGTACTATTGCAAAAAAATATTACTTTTGTCAAGTTAATATGTGAAATAATTAGAGCAATTTTTAAAAATCATTGTGTAAGTTAAATTTATGTATAAAATTATTTAAATTTTATTCTATATTTTCAACGTGTTAAATAGTTCGTACTGAAAAACTATGCAAGCTAGCTTTTAGCAAAGTTAAAATAATGTTTAGTGTTATTTGCATATTTTACAAGCATTAACATAACCGGAACTTCAACCAAAACTCCCACTATGGTGGCCAAAGCTACAGGGCTGTCCACACCAAAAAGTGCAATGGCCACAGCCACAGCAAGTTCAAAAAAGTTTGAAGCTCCAATCATTCCGGCCGGTGCAGAAATATTGTGTGGAAGTTTTGCAGCCTTACTCCAAAAATAAGCAATGGCAAAAATAAGAACAGTTTGTATAATCAGAGGAATGGCGATCAAAACCAAGTGAAAAGGGTTTTCCAAAATTACTTTACCTTGGAATGAAAAAAGAATTATCAATGTGAGTAATAGACCTATAATTGTTGCATTGCCAAATTTTGGAATAAAGGTGAGCTCAAAATAGGCTATTCCTTTGTTTTTTATGATGTAATATCGGGTAAATGCTCCTCCTGCCAAGGGAATAACCACAAAAATAAATACAGAAAATAATAATGTGTCCCAAGGTACAGTAATTCCACTAACTCCAAGTAAAAATGCTACAATTGGAGCAAAGGCAAAAGGAATAATCAAATCATTGGTGGCCACTTGCACAACAGTATAAGCAGCATCACCCTTAGTTAGATGACTCCAAACAAAAACCATGGCCGTACATGGAGCTGCTCCTAGCAAAACAGCACCGGCTAAATAATCTCTGGCCAAATCCTCAGGAATTAAAGCTTGAAACAAAACAAAAAAGAAAAAATATGCAATGGCAAACATAGAAAATGGTTTTATAATCCAATTTGTTATCCATGTAATATATAAACCTCTTGGATTTTTCCTCACATCTTTTATGCTTTGAAAATCAACTTTTAGCATCATGGGATAAATCATTACCCAAACTAATACAGCTATGGGAATGGAAACATTGGCATATTCAAATTGCCCTAAAAATTGCGGAATAGCTGGGGCAAATTCTGTAATTAGCACTCCTGTAACCATGCAAATAATCACCCAAACAGTTAAGTAACGCTCAAAAAAGCCAATTCCACTTTTTTCATCTTTGCTCATAATAATCCTCTCACAAATTAGTTCACGCTGAAAAAGTCAATTTTTGAACTTTTCTTGTACCCTATAGACATATTAAAAATTTTTGATGTGTGTAATCAAAAAAAATTATTTCATACTACTATACATTTAGCTCTGTAATGGCGTATAGACGCTTAAAAGCCTGCTCACGGCCGACGTTACATAAACTATAATGCACCCACTTACCATTGCTTCGTCCTTGCACCAAACCTGAATCGCATAAAATTTTCATGTGATAAGAAAGGGCTGACTGGCTTATACCGGTAAAATCTATTAATTTACAAGCACACTGTTCACCATGGCGAAGTATACCTAAAATGCTTAGCCTCTTTTCATCACAAAGCGCTTTAAAAATTTTAGCATCAGCTTGTAATGTTTGTTCAGAAATATAAGTTATTTCCTTTTGTACATCACTTTGACAGTCATTATTTTCTAAGCAGTTGATGTTTTCTTGCATAAATCCTCAGCAAATTGCTGCACAATAAATTATAAATTGAGCAGATATTTCAAATCAAAAAAATTTGATATGAAATAGTAAATATTAGAACTTGCTTTGTCAAGAAGAAGTTAAGTACTTAATGCTGAAAATGTGATAACATACTGTTAAATTTATACCTTAGCTGTAAATCAACTTCCTAGCAATAATTTCTATGTGGGCAATAAACACAATTCTTATTTGCAAAAGCTTCAAAGCCTTGTGCGTTCAACAAATGATTTAGGCAAAAAGTTAAGAGCTCAGGAAATAATTCTCTTTTTATTTTATCAAGCAAATCAAAATTGTTATCATCTAAATTTATTAATGGAATTTCTTTTTTTTCTTCCTTTAAAAATACCCAAGCTGCATTAGTGTTTATTTCATTATTTTGCATATATATATGTAAATAAAGCGGAAGTTGAAGGCTTGAAATTTTTTGTCCAATGGTTTTTAAAAGCTTTGTATTATGAAAATCTTTTTCCCTATTGGCTGTGAAGATATTTTTCCACAAATCTAAGTCTTCCCAAAACTTTTCTTTAACCTCTTGCTTTTTTCCGGTTTTATAGTCAAGAATTAAATGATATTTTACTCCCTCAAGCTCCCTTTCATCTAATCTATCAAACACACCTTTAAGAATTAATTTTGAAATATTAAGAGGGTTTTCTTGAATAATAGGATTTTTTACTTCGCAAAGAAATTCCTTTTCAAGAGCCAAAGGCATAATATTTATATTATTCATTTCACGAAAATAATGCCTTAAATGGTATTGCCCAACACTTTTTAAAATATAATAATTTTCAGGTGCTACAAATTTATGTATTTTTTCATAACTAAATTGTTCAAGATATTTTTCAATTACTATGTTTAGGCTGTCTTCATTGTGGATAAAGTTTTTGTTTAAATACTCCTCATAGAAATTTTTTAGAAAATTATGAAACCAAAAACCAAACTCCATATTATTATCACCTTCACTTACCGTGCTTTCTTCATGTAATTTTGCTAAATATGTATAGAAAAATTTTGCCGGACAGCTAAGGTAAGAATCAAGGCTGGTGGCTGAAAGGTGAGAAGATAAATATTGCCCAAGCCTGTTTTGAATTTTAGACGTGCAAACAATCATTTTCTTACTTGTTTTTATATAGTTCGTAGGATGAATTTTTGGACTTCTTATTATTTCACTGTGATCACTAATTATTTTGCCCATATTTAGTTCTTCATTCCAAATTATCTCTTCCACAAATCTTGATCGTATGCTTTTTTCTTGCAAGTTTGAACTTATCCCCTCCTGCCAATAAAGCCAAACCTCTTCAGCTCCGGCAAGCAAACGATAAAAAGTATGAGCCATTAAAATTTCTTTGGCATGGCTTGTGGGTAGATCCAATAATTTACGCAATGAATCAGGTAAAAGTGGATCTTGTTGAGCATTTCCGGGTAAGTTTTCATCTGTTATATCAACGATAAACACTTTTTTAAAATGGAGTAAACGTGATTCAAGCATTCCTAAAATTTGCATTCCACTAAGAGGGTCAGCTTCAAAGGGAATGCGTTCGCCTTCAAAAATTTGTTTAAAAATAGTAAAAATAGCAGAAATAGGTAAATCATTCTTAGCAAGACGATTTTCAAGTAAAATGGGAATGACGTTTTCAACCAAGCGCACCAAGGCTTCACCATCTAAGGGGTAATTTATCCATAAACTTTCATCATATTTTAATAAAAAAACTGTCAATTGTTCTAAGCTTTGTCCAAGTTGGTTTAAATTTCTAATATTCTCAAAATTTTTCACGTGGCAATCTATAAAATCTTCACAAAAATCAAGCAATTCTTGTGAAAAATCATGGTTTTCAATGTCACCAAGGCTAAGATCTAAAAACTCTTCTAAATTTAAATAAGAGTTTCCCTCTTTTAGTTTTCTTTCCAGAAAATATAGTAATTCTCGCCATTGAGAATTAAATGTTTCATTTATCCCACTTTTTAGCTCATCATCTGATGTTGAAAGTGATTTTGTATAAGGATGACGTAAAAGCGCAAGAAAATTCTGCCAATAATAATTTTCTGAGTCTTGACTTTGGTTTTTAAAAATATCCTTAGATTTTTCCCTTTGTAAATTTAATAATATTTCTATAAATTGAGATAAAAGAGTACGATTGACTGGGTAACCCATAGAAATATTAATATTTTTTTCAGGAAGTTGATGTAAAATTGGCATTAACACTTGAGGATTTGGTAATAAAATGGCAAGCTCATCATCATTAATATATGAGTTTAATTGCTCAGCACTGCTACGATTTTTTTTATCTGAGCTATGCAAACAATTTTCCAAATCTTGCATCAAGGCCCTTATTTGCGAATGATTATCAAAGCCTGCCAAAAAATTAAATTTTGTCTTTATTTTCTTAGCTTCAGACAATAAAATACATTTAGTTTGCCAATCCTTAAGCCACATTTTATGATCATTGCAAGAATAATGTGTTTCATTTATAGCCTCTGCTAAACTGCCATCACTATGCCAAATAAAACAAGCTCCCCTCTCCCAGAAGTATTTAAAAAGGTTTTCTTGACTGGCAGTTAATCGCACAAAACCGGCAAAAATCAATATCTTATCCTTAAAAATTTCTGGCATAAAGTTAGTAAATAATTCATTCCTTGCAGAAACACTAAGCTGATCAAGCCCCAATAAAGTTTCGCTTTCAAAATCTTGAGTAGAATTATTTATGAAACTGTCATGAGCTTGCACAAATTTTGCTGCTTGATAGTTTATATAAGCCGGAGTGCTAAAGCTGTTTTTTTCTGTTTTATTACTTGCTTGTTTAGTAATAAAGTCAGAGTTTGTAAGATTAGCCCTGTAAGTTTGGCTTATGGAACTTAGAGTTGAAAGTAAGGCGGCAGCAAGATCAGTCACTTCGCCCTCGGCGTGATTAATATCTATAACTTCAATTTGTTGGTTAAAACACTCTTCAAAAATTCTATCCAAATTAAAAGCATAGGGGAAAAATTTGGCAAAACTCAGGCTTGAAGTTTCAAGATTATTCGCTATGAATAGATTTGACTTTACACTATCTTCTTCAAAAAATTTATCTTCTTCTATTAATCGTCTAAGCACAGCACTTTTTGGCAAACCCTTAGCAATATGAATAACAGATTGATATAAAATATCTATTCTATCTAAAACTTGTAACTCTTCGCAAGGAGCCTGCCCTTTTTGCCAATGGGAAAGACAGAGCTTTGTAAATTCACTTTCTGTTAGAATTGTTGGTAATATTATAGATTTATTTATTTTTTTTGCTAAAAGTTTGTAACGATTTTCTAAATAGCGTTTTGGTCTATTGTGTGGAAAAATTAAAACTATATTTTGTTTATTGGTGCTAAAATTAAGACTGCTCCCATTCTTTGCAGAGAATTTTTGCCCCAAGCCTAGAGTAAGCTTTTCTAGCTCCTCTAAAAAATCAAGTTGCCAAGGAACTAAACCAATGGGGTTTTTTTTAGAAAAGTTGTAATTATCAATATAGGAGTTTAACATATTATAATTCCCTTAGGCAGTAAATTTTTGCAGTATTTATTTTGAAAAATCTTCCAATAAAAATATTTCTTTTCTATCCAAATAAATTAATAAAGCATAAGTTCTTACTTGAGAAGTATTCTCAGCATTGCTTGCCTCTTGCAAAATCTTTAAATAGTTTTTCATTTGATTTATATTGTTTTTATTTGGAAGCTCTTCATTATAACCTGTTTTATAATCAATAGCCAAAAACTGCTGCCCATCATTTCCATTTATGGGTAGAAGTAAATCAACACGATAAATATTACCATTTGAACTTACAAGGCTA
>CAYJHF010000102.1:0-7912 GCA_964369905.1 uncultured Mailhella sp.
AATTATAAATAGTCGATGCTGAAAAATTTAATAACTATCTATAAAAATGTTTTTATTAAAATAAGGCTAAAAGTTTTGCAATAAATAAGCATGGAACGTGCGATTTACTTGCAAAAGTTTTGTGCAAAAAAAGAGTTTTCAGCAGAGGCTAATCAAAGCTGTAAGCAAAGGCGTCAGCTTTGCGTGCCGTAAAGTGAACCACAATTTATTTGTGGCGTCCACAACGTGAACTTGAAGGCAAGTCCTTTTATGGAAAAAATCTTAGTGTGCTTAAAAAAAGCTGGGAGAAAAACTTATAAAAAAAAGTTTTTCTCCCAGAAAATTTTTAAACTATAATAAATATAAACTATTCGCCGAGTACAAGGCGTTTAAAGCCAATAATTTTGAATTCAGCACCTGCTTCTTTGGAAGCAGCTTTTTCAAGGTCGGCAATGGTCATTTTATCATCACGAATATAGGCTTGCTCCATAAGGCAAATTTCTTTGCAATATTTCTTTACAGCGCCATCAGCGATTTTTTCAATAATATTCTCAGGCTTACCTTCTTCTTTTGCTTTTTGGCGATAAACTTCACGCTCACGCTCAATAATAGCAGGATCAACGCTTTGAGCATCAAGAGCTAGTGGGCTTGCTGCTACAACTTGCATGGCTACATTTTTGGCAAAGCTAACAGCAGCTTCAGGGTTTGCACTGGCAGTTACTTCCACCAAGGCAGCGAGCTTATTGTTTGAGTGAACATAAGCACCAACAACACCGCCGTTTACGCTTGATTTTGCAACTTTACCAAGAACAATATTTTCACCAATGGTTGCCACAGCTTCGCTAACTGCTTCACCAAGAGTTGATGAACCAAAAGCCTGGGCAAGTAATTTTTCATTATCATCTGTATAATTATTAAAAGCGTGTTCAGCAACATTATTTGCAAATTCTATGAATTTCTCACCGCGAGCTACAAAGTCAGTTTCACATTTAAGTTCAATGGCCACAACTTGGGAATTATCATCAGCAATTTTTAGCACAATAATTCCTTCTTCTGCAGCTCTGTCAGCTCTTTTAGCAGCCTTAGAAAGGCCTTTTTGACGAAGCCAATCAATTGCTTTTTCAAGATCGCCTTCGCTTTCTACCAAGGCTTTTTTGCAGTCCATCATGCCTGCACCGGTTTTTTCACGTAAGTCTTTTACCATGGAAGCACTAATGCTCATTTTATATCTCCAATAGGCTAAATTTTTATTTTTCTAAACTGATTAGTTTTGTTCATTTTCAAGAACTTCATCTTGAACTTCAATTTCTTCAACTACAAATTCATCAACTTTGGCCTTAGACATTTCAGCTTCCATGCTTGAACCATCGTCTTTTCTTAGGGCTTCACCTTCAATGCAAGCATCGGCCATGGCTGCCACAAAAAGTTTGATAGCTCTAATGGCATCGTCATTACCGGGGATAATATAGTCTATCATGTCAGGATCGCAGTTTGTGTCTGTGATAGCCACAACAGGAATACCAAGTTTACGGCATTCTTTAATGGCAATTTCTTCACGATGTGGATCGATAATAAAAGCTAATTGAGGCACGCCTGCCATATCTTTAATTCCACCAAGGGTAAGATTTAATTTATTTAATTCACGTTGTAGATTGAGAATTTCTTTTTTAGCATAGCGGTTAATGCTACCATCTTCAAACATAGCTTCCAATTTTTTTAATCTATCAACACTTTTTTGGATTGTTACAAAGTTGGTAAGAGTTCCACCCATCCAACGATTTGTTACATGAGGTTGTCCTGCACGTTCAGCTTCTTGTGCAACAGCCTCTTGAGCTTGGCGTTTTGTTCCTATAAACAAAACTTTGCCACCTTTTGCTACTGTGTCCACGATTTTATCATGAGCAGTGCGAAAAAGTTTAACTGTTTGTTGCAAGTCAATAATATGAACACCATTTCTTGCACCAAAAATAAAGGGACGCATTTTAGGATTCCAACGACGGGTTTGATGCCCAAAGTGTACGCCAGTTTCTAGCATTTGTTTCATGCTTACATAAGCCATAATTTCCTCCAAGGGTTTTTTTCGTCCATTCCCATTGCTTTTGGTTTTGGCCTAGCCAAAATTTCATAGCTTTATACCCTGTTTACCATAAACAATTTGAAAATTTGTTTTCAAAAGTGGGACCCTAAGCTAGAATGAGAATGTGTGTGGTTAAAATAACTCATAATTTCTAGACTACTTTGCTAGAAATGGCAAGTTTTTTTTAGGTAAAATTTTTAGAAATTAATTCCAATGCGTGTTCTTTCAATAAATCTAAAGCCTTTTCATGTTGTAAAATTTCAGAAGAAATGTTTTCATCGGCCAAACTTTGAAATTCCCACGGTCTACCGGCTCTGGCTACATTGTTGTGAAAGCTATAATCAGCCAATTTATAGTCCACATAAATATTTAGCCAATACTTTGTGTTTGGTATATTCTTTTTTGTGGGGCGAAAAATACCCACCGGATCAAGAGTAATTAATAAATCCAATTTTTTAATGCTATTACAAGCAATCTTTAGACTTGCAGAACTACCACCCCAGCTATGGCCAATTAAAATTACTTTGCAACCTTGATTTTTAAAATAATTGACTAAAGCTAAACTACTTTTATGTTCGTCGTGCTCTCGAAAGAAAACAAAAAATTTATTATCATTATATTGTGTTGCAAAATATTCTTTCAAAAAAGGACAAATTCTATAGCAAAAGGCTGAGCGCACATCACAAAATCCACCTTGAACAATTATAATCACATGGTTTTGCCAAACTTTATCTTGATTTGGAAAATGTTCAGCCAAACTTTTTGCATATAAAAAGCTAAGAAAATTGTTTTCCTCTTGTTTATTTCCAATTTGTGCAAGGCCAAGGGCATTTAACAAGTATGGCTCATTTCTTTCATAAGCAAAGTTAGCTTTGATAAATTGATTTAACAATCTTTATTCCGTAATTATTTTTGTTAAAAGGTTTGTTTTTTCTTCCAGTAGTTTTTTATTTGCCCTACTTTCCACATTAAGACGTAGCACAGGTTCTGTATTTGAACCTCTTACATTAAATCTAAAGTTTTCAAACTCCATAGTAAGCCCATCTAAATGGGAAATTTTCAGAGAATCTTTGGCAAAAATTTCTTCAATTTTGGCCAAAACAGTTGTCACATCTTTAACTTTAAAGTTTATTTCACCACTACAAGGAAAGGTTTCAATTCTTTTATTAACCATGTCAGCAAGACTCATCTTATGTTGTGAAAGCAACATGGCCACCAACAGCCAAGGGAGCATACCTGAATCACAATAGGCAAAATCTTTAAAATAGTGGTGAGCACTCATTTCTCCACCATAAATTGCATCTTCGCTTCTCATTTTCTCCTTAATAAAAGCATGGCCTGACTTACTTTCAACACAAAATCCACCTGCCATATTCACCAGCTCCATAGTATTCCAAATAAGGCGTGGGTCATGGATTATTTTTTGCCCGAAGTTGTTTTTTAACAAAGCTGAAGCAATCATTCCAACTAAGTAATAACCCTCAATAAAATTTCCTTTCGCATCATAAAAAAAGCAACGATCAAAATCACCATCAAAGGCTATGCCAAAATCTGCATTATGCTCCAAAATAGCTTTTGAAGTTCTTGTTCTGTTTTCAGGTAATATGGGGTTTGGAACACCATGGGGAAAATTACCGTCAGGTTCTTCATAAAGCATAATAAACTCAAAGGGTAAGTGCTTAGCAAAGGCTTTTATGATTGGTCCTGCACAGCCATTTCCTGCATCAGCCACAATTTTAAATTTATTAAGCTCCGAAATATCTATATACGACAATAATTTTTGTATATATTGATCCCTATAATTTTTTTCTTCAAAGCTTCCAGGTAGTTCCTCTGTAATATTTTGCCCTTTTAAAATGCGATCTTTTATGGCCAAAAGACCGGACTCACTACTAATGGGAATTGCCCCTTTACGCACCATTTTTAGACCGTTTTCATCTTTAGGATTGTGACTTCCTGTAACCATAATTCCACCATCAAAGCTATTATTTTCGGTAAAAGCAACAGCATGATATATTTCTTCAGTTCCACAAAGGCCAATTCCAATGACGTCAACTCCGGCATTTTGTAAGCCCCTTGCCAAGCCTTGATAAATTTCAAGGGAAGACAGTCTTGCATCATAGCCAATTACAACTTTTTTGGTATTAAATTCCTTTGCAAAGGCAAAGCCTATTTGTCTTGCTAAATCAGCACTTAATGCTGTTGGAACTTTGCCTCGAATGTCATAAGCTTTAAAACAGTCCAAATTCATAAAAAAATTTCCTTACAAAACTTTATGCCCATCTTGCGTAATTAATACAACATATTCCCAACGCACTCCGCCATAGTCAGGATAGTAAAGCCCAGGCTCCACCGTAACCACCATGCCTGGCTGCATAATCTTCTCACTACGCATTGAAAGCCTTGGCTCTTCATGTACTTCAAGGCCAATGCCATGGCCAAGAGAATGGGTAAAGAGTTTATCCAAATTATATTTTTTAAAATATTCAAGTGCCACAAGATGAACTTCTTTTCCGCTTACTCCCGGAGCAAGTTTTTTTATGGCAAGAGCTTGAGCTTGCTTTACATGATTTAAAATTACTTCAAACTTAGGATCTATTTTATCCCCAACCCAAAAAGTTCTGGTTTGATCGGAGCAATAGTTTTTATATCTTGCACCCACATCAATAAGTAGATGACAATTCTCTGTGAGTAAAACATCATCTTGTGGGCAGTGATGGGGGCGGGCAGCATGAATATCCTTACCCACTATACATGGAAAACTAAGCTCACTTGCACCATTTTCTCTAAAATAGCGTTCAATGTGATAAGCCACTTGGCTTTCGCTAAGCCCATCTTTTAAAATTGATGGCAACCAAGCAAACATTTGATGGTTTAATTTTAATGATTTTTCCAGACAATCAATTTCATAAGCATCTTTAATTTCACGTAGTTCCTCAACTAAACCATCTGCTTCAACCAAGCTTAAACCATTTACTAAATGTGTGTGAGCATAATGGCTTATATCCTTGCTTTCCATGCCAAGCTTTTGGCTTCCCAAAACCTTTTTTAAATGCAAGCGCATATCTTCTAAGGGGCTTGAATAAATAAAAATATTTTCCTCTTCCCACAAAGTTTTAGCCACTTCATAAAAGCGTGAATCAGTATATAAATAATCCCTACCATCAGCACAAATCAATAAATATCCTGAGCTTTCATTGCATTGGCCGTCATGCAATTCAAAACCTGATAAATAGTAGCGATTGGCCGCCTGAGAAACAAGAAGAGCATCAAGTTTTTCATTTTGTAAAAGTTTACGCAGTTTTTCGCGGCGATTGGCAAAAATTTCTTTATACATTATTAGCTCGTTTAATTGAGTTTAATATGCCTATGTTCTAAGGTGACGGCATATCCGGCTTGAGTTAAAGCCTTGTTTAATATTTCAGTCATAGCCACAGAGCGATGTTGTCCGCCTGTGCAACCTATTGCTATACACAGTCTATACCTGCCTTCATTTTCATAATAAGGTAGGCTAAATTTAATATGCTCTAGGAATTTATCTTTATAATCCTTATGTGTTGGCTCATTAAAAATAAAATTTACCACACTAACATCAAGGCCTGATTTTGGTTTTAGCTCATCAATAAAATAAGGGTTTGGCAAAAAGCGCATATCATAAACCAAGTCTGCTTCCCTTGGCATACCATATTTATAGCCAAAAGAAATTAAATTTATGTGCATGGTTGATGAATTTTCACAATAAGTGTCAAAATGGCGTTGAAGAAATCGTCTAAAGTCATGCAGAGAAAATCTTGAAGTGTCAATTACAATTTGAGCAAGGCTTTTCAATGGTAATAATTTTTTTCTTTCTTTTTCTATGGCATTTTCTAAAGTCAAACCCTCTTTTTCTAAGGGGTGAGGGCGTCTTGTAGTTGCATAGCGCTTTAAAATAATTTCATCACTTGCATCTAAAAATATAATTGAGCAATACTGCCCTTGTTTTTGTAAGGTATTTAAAATTGGAGTAATATCCTGTAGTAAAACATCTTTTTGTTGTTTAGCCACATCAATACCAAGGGCTAAACCCTTAAAGGTTAACATTTCAGATTTTTGCATAAGACTTGCAAACTCATTGATTAAGCTTGGTGGAATACCATCTGTACAAAGATAATTTAAATCTTCAAAAACTTGTAATGCCGTACTTCTTCCTGCACCAGAAAGTCCACAAACCAAAAGAATTGGTTTTGCTTGCCATTGGGTTTTTATTTTAGAATTTGTCGTTGACATAATTATTAATAAATACAGAACTTTGAGAGGGGGAAGGTCAAACTTTTTAAAAAAGTTAGACCTTCCCCCTCTTACGCTCTCCATTTTTTCTGTTAAAATATTTAATTTTATTTATTAACAGCATATTATTAATATTTTAAACTATGGGGTCAATAATTCCAAACTCGCCGTTTTTCTTGCGATAAATAACGTTAATTCTTTCCATTTCTGCATTAATAAATACTAAAACCTCATTATCGCTTTGTTCAAACTGCATAATGGCTTCATCGATGTGCAATGGTTTTGGCACAAAATTTTCTGTCCCATAAACAACTGTCACTCCATCTTCATCCTGTAGCTCATAAGTATAAATATCAATATTTATCTCATCTCTAATTTTACGACGGTTTTCTTGATATTTATTTGCAACTTTTCTAACCTGTGATTCTAACTTATCCGTAACTAAATCAATAGTTGCGTACATATCAGACGAGTGCTCTGCAGCATTAACATTTAATCCTTCGCCCTTAAGTTGAACCTCTACCTTCTGCCTGAATTTGTCAACACTTAGCACCACATGCATGGTCAGAGCAGGAGCTCTGCCAAGAAAACGCCCAACTTTTTCAAAACGGCGCCTTGCATATTTTTTGAGATGTTCTGAGGGATCAAAATTCTTAAAAGTAAAATCAATGTTCATAAAAAACCTCCCAGAAAAATAAAATAACATAATACATGAATTAATTTATATCATGCTCACGATTAAAGAATAATACATTAATTAATCTTTGTCGATACTTTTAATAAAACAATTTCTTAAAAGTTTAGCCCTTTAATTTTATTTGTAATATGAATTAGTCCACGCTGAAAAATATAATAACTATTCATAAATAAAAATATTTTTTTTAAAATAAGGCAAAGCCTGAATTATACAAATAAGTTTAAGTTCCTTATTTATTAACTTGACAAGCTTATTAGTAATTTATACTATTAGTTGGCTTTATGTTTTATTTCTATTTAATTTTGGCTAGGGGATTACTTATTTAACACAATTATAACCAGGAAGGAAAAAAATGAAATATGAATTCACAGCAGATCTACTTACCAATAATAGCATCATAGATTCAGAACATAGGGAACTGATTAAAGCAGTGAATACTTTAATGGATAATATATCATCAGGCAAGGGAAAAGACAGTATTGATGGAGCTGTTACTTTTTTAGTGGATTATACAAAAAAACACTTTGGACATGAGGAAGATTTGCAAATAAAAGCCAAATATCCTGCTCTTTCAGGCCATAAAGCTTGGCACGTGAAATTTGTTAAAGATTTGAGTGGCATTGCAAGTAAAATTACTTCAAGTGGTTCTTCATCAGTAATAGTTATTGAACTTTCAAAACTGGTTTCTTCACTTATTACTCATATAAAAACTGAAGACAAAAAACTGGCTACTTTCTTAAAAACTGCATAAGAATTTTCAGTATCGACTACTTAAATCTATAAGGCTTGCCATTCACATATTAGATTGTGAATGGCAAGCCTTGTCTTGTATACATAATTAGTTTACGCTGAAAAAGTCAATTTTTGACTTTTTCAGAAAAGCACGTTGCCTC
>CAYJHF010000103.1:0-7826 GCA_964369905.1 uncultured Mailhella sp.
AACTCGAAGCCAGTGTGCCTTTCTGAAAAACACAAAAATTGTGTTTTTCAGCGTGAACTATATTAAAATACCCCAAAACTAAAAATTTGCTTTAAAATTCGCTTTCCAAATGTGAACTCATTTCTTCGAGCCAGTTTTCTTTTACTTTTACCCAAAGTTCTAGGTGAACTTTACCACCGATCAGTTCTTGAATATCCATTCTGGCATAGGTTCCGATTTCTTTAATGGTTGCGCCTGCTCTTCCAATCACCATGGCTTTATGTTGCGGTCTGGCTACATAGATTATGGCATTGATAATTGTTTGATTTTTTTCAGGAATTTCCTCCCATGCCTCAATGTCAACTGCTGTACTATAGGGAACTTCTTGGCGTAGACGTTCAAAAAGTTTCTCTCTGATTAGTTCAGCACAAAGAAAGCGCAGGGGGGCGGTTGAGAGCTGGTCTTTTGGGAATTGTGGCTCTCCGTCCGGCATGGCTTCGATTAGCAGTTTTTTTAGTTCGGCAATACCGTCTTTTTGGGCGGCTGACATGGGAAAAATTGTGGCATTTGGTAGATCTTCATGCAGTTTTTCTAGTAGGGGAAGCATTTTTGCCTTATCAGCAAAGAGGTCAACTTTATTTACCACCACAAATACAGGACGTTCTTCGTCTTGGAAGGCGCTTTTAAAGGATAAAATGTCCCGCTCTAAAAACTCAGGTTTCCTAATATATAAATCAGAATCAAGCACCATCATAATGGCATGGGCTGTGGATAGGCTTTGCCATGCTGTTTGGAGCATTTGCTTGCCTAAAGGGCCACGCATTTGATTGCGATCATAGTGTAGTCCAGGTGTGTCCATGAAAATTATTTGGGCATTTTCATCTGAACAAATACCAATAATTCTATTGCGTGTGGTTTGGGGTTTGCTGGTTACAATGCTTACTTTTTGCCCGATTAGAGCATTGGTCAGGGTGGATTTGCCAGCATTTGGTGGCCCCATAAGGACAACCCAGCCGCATTTATGTGTATTTGTCATGTTTTATGCTCCATAGTTTCTATAGTTTTAATATTTTTTCTTCCAATAAGTCAGCCAAACTATCCATTTTTTCTCCATGCTCAAAACCAAGTAAATGTAAAAGGCCGTGAATTAATAATCTTACTAAATGAATATCCGGACTTTGCCCATATAGCTTAGCTTCTCTGGCTAATGTGTCAACACTTAATATTAATGTTCCAAGTTCAGAAACAACATTCACTATATTGTTTTTATTATTAAAGTCATTGTAAGAATATTCTGCACTTGGAAAACTTAAAATATTTGTGGGACCATAGCAAGATAAATATTTATGATTATAATTCATTATTTCCTTATCGTGCACAAGAATTAACTCTAGCTTTGGACTGTCAAATATAAACAATTTATTTTCTTGTAAAATATTTAGCAACGATGTTAATATAGTTTTCAAATGCCTAGGGGGAAAAGAAGCTTTACCTTGCACCAAAATATGTTCATAAGAAGCCGTCAAAATATTATTCCGTATTTTTTGCCAAATTTCTTTTAGCATACTGCATATTAGTGCTTTCAGTATCTGAAGTGTTCATTTCTTTACATATTGGTTCAATTTCCGGCATTTCATGGTCTTTTAAAAGGGCATTGTTTATTTCATTCTCTTGACTGGGTTTTGCCTCTGTGTTGTATGGATTGGAGTTTTTAGTACTACATTCTTCATCTTTATCAACTTTTTTCAAATCAGGATAAGCAGTTCTTTGATGATAAACTCCGGTTAGGGTTCTGGTAAAACTTTCAATTAATTTAGTTAAATCTTTAAAAGTTAAATCTGTTTCGTCAAATTGTCCTTCAGCATAAATATTTTTAATCAGTGTTTCAACACTATTTCTAATTCTTGCAGGGCTTGGATCTCCCATGGAACGAATGGCCGCCTCCACTGTGTCCGCCATCATAAGAATTGCAGCTTCCTTAGTTTGTGGTTTTGGCCCAGGATAACGATATTCAGCTTCGCTGGGATTTTCGCCAAGTTGTACGGCCTTGTGAAAAAAGACCATGGGCATTCTTGTGCCGTGGTGTTGCAAAATCATATCAGTGATTTCATCACCAAGTTTGTATTTAGACGCAAGTTCTGCGCCATTTTTGACGTGGGAAAATAATATTAAGCAACTCATGGTGGGAGATAATTTGTCATGGGGATTTTTGCAATTGAATTGATTTTCTGAAAAGTATATGGAGCGGGTAAGCTTGCCTATATCATGATATAAAGCTCCAACTTTAGCTAACAAACTATAAGCACCAATGGCTTTAGCTCCACTCTCAACTAAGTTTGAAACAATCAAACTGTGATGGTAAGTGCCGGGAACATTTGTCATCAGTTCTTGTAAAAGTGGATGATCAAGGCTTAAAAGTTCCATTAATCTAAATCTTGTGGTGTAACCAAACAATAATTCCAAAACAGGGCTTAAGGCAAAGAGCACCAATGATGACAACATACTATTTATAGCAATCATTAGAATTATAACACAAAGTTGTCCTGTGCTAAAATCAGAAATGAGGGCTGTTGCATAGCCCACGACAAGTTGAAATATAAATAGGGGGAATGTGCTTCTTAGCACATCTTGCCGACTTTGAGTTTTCAAAATCAGCCAAGTGCTGAACATGGCTGAAAAGAAATAGAAGAAGAATAATCCTGCAGGAGCAGCAAATAAAACTGTGGAGTAAAGTGAGAGCAATAGCCCTAAAACACAATATCTTCTGGCAGAAAAAATCAATACAGCCAAGCCTGAAACACCGGAAATGGGAAAGGCATAAGCGAGTATGGCTTTATTTGAAGAATAATAGGAAAGTAGCACAGCACAAATGCCCACAAATAAAAGCACAATAGCTATAAATAATTGATCTTTATCCTTTAGTATACGCCCTTTAACCCCTGAGGGAGACATATATAGTCCAAACACACAAACCAAGCCAAGTAAAAGTACTCCAAGGCTTTTTAATATATTAAATTCTGTAAAGCTATTACCAAAAAGAGCTTGTAGTTTAAGCTGGGTTAAACGATCAACTTTATCACCTGCTCTAACCAAGACTTCACCTTTATTAATATTGTGAAATACAGGTTCTATGGAAGTTAATATATTTTGTATCCTTTTGTCTGTAAGTTCTTGGTTTAGGCTTAGGTTTGCCAAAATAAGCTTTGGAATAATGGCCAGTAGAGCATTTTTTGTTTCAATACTAAAATATTGCTCAGCAGTTATTTTGTTTTCAAGAACAATAATTAAACTTTCCAAATCTAAAATTCCACTGTTTACCGAGCGGATAATTTCAGAATTATTTTCGGAATTTCTTATTAACATTGAAACTTGATCTTTATGCAAAAGATTTGCACTTGGTAAAACACCTGTTAGGTAGGTTAATTCAAGCCAAGGCAATAAAATATTGTTTATATATGTTTTGCTTTCATCACTTATAAAAGCGAGAAATGTATTATTATTTAAATTAAGATTGTGGCTTGTATTAAAATCATCAATTATTGCGCCAAGGCGCTCTTGATCTTTATCGGCAATAGTTTTATCAATTGTTTGTAGTAATAGTAAAATACTTTCTTTGCTTTTTCTGCTTTCAGAAACTTCTAAATCAAAAACTATTGGATGTAATTGTCTTACTTGTTGACGTTTTTGAAAAGTTGCAACCTCATCTTCAATCATAATATCTCTGTTAGCAATTACATCAGAGTTTGCAATTTCTCCCTCAATAAAGAATTTTGACGTTTTTTTCTCCGGAATGCCAGCAAAAATTGATAAGGTAAAAATTACAACGAAAAGCACAAGGAAACCATAATTATGTTCATGGTAAGACAGCATGGATTTTACTTGCTGATAAATAGAAATAATACTAACAGGATTATGTGCTTTAGTCATAAAAATTCTCTACTATATGGGGATTAAATTTTAACAGCTTCATAGGCTGAAACAATTTTTCCCACCAATGGATGCCTAACCACATCACTTTTTTGAAAATGTAAAAAACCAATTTCCGGCACATCTTTTAACAAGTCAATGGCGTGAACCAAGCCTGAACGAGTTTCCCCTTTTTGTTCACCCTCAATAAGTCTTGAATAATGAATTGGTGGCAGGTCAATTTGGGTTAAATCACCGGTTATAATGGCTCTTGAACCGTAGCCCATGCGAGTTAAAAACATTTTCATTTGCTCTCTGGTGGTATTTTGAGCTTCGTCAAGAATAATAAATGCATCGGAAAGTGTTCTTCCGCGCATAAAAGCCAAGGGGGCAACTTCAATTTGTCCACTCTCCTGTTTGGCAATTAGCTGGGAATTGCCTAACATTTCACCTAATGCGTCATAAAGTGGGCGCAAATAAGGATTTACCTTCTCTTCCATGTCCCCGGGTAAAAAGCCTAGTTTTTCACCGGCTTCAACAGCAGGGCGAGTTAAAATAATTTTTTTTACTCTTTTGGACTGTAGCATAGAAATGGCCGCCGCTACGGCAATATAGGTTTTACCTGTTCCGGCAGGACCTGTGGCAAAAATCATTTCCTTTTGGCGAATGAGTTCAAAAAAATTCTTTTGGGATAAATTTCTGGCTATAATATTTTTTTTGGGAGTGGAAATACTGGCACTTTTATAATAATCTTCCACATCAGTAACATTTCTTTGATTTAAAATTTGAAATATTTGCAATATATCACTATCTTGCATTGAACTGCCTTGCTTAATCAAAGAGTAACATTTGGAAATGGCATATAAGATTTGTTGCCTTTTTTCTTGATCGGGGTGGGAAACCAAGAGTTCAGTTCCACGGGTGCTGAGCTTAGCTCCCGTATGCTCGGCAATGAGCTTAATGTGCATATCAAGTGGGCCAAAAAGTTCATTGGCCAAACTTGGATCATCAAAGCTTAAAATTTCTACATCTGAAAAAGGTTTTACCATAAAATGGAAAATCTCCACCCATAAAATTGACTTTCAAACTTTGTTTTTAACCTAAAAAAAACCATACGTCTACTATTAAATAAAAATTTTATAAATCAACATGATAAGACAGCCTTGCATAATTATTTTCTATATGAGTTATATTTTTCATTTAGAAAAAGTCCGATGCGCTAAGCACATCGGACTAATATTTATAATATTATGTCGTAGTTACAATAAATTCAAACTCTTGTTCCGAGCTAAGTTCTGCCGGTTTTACTGTGATTTTAGAATTATCAGGCATAGTTCCACTAATAATTCCTTTGGCCAGAACAGTTTCAAGGTGCTGTTGCAAATAACGCTTTAAAGGCCTTGCTCCATAGCTTGGATCATAAGCTTCCTTGGCAATAAAATCTATAGCCTCGGGGCTAATTTCCAATTCAATTTTGCGCTCCAATAAACGTTTACGCAGTCCAATTAGTAGAACATTAATAATTTCAGCCAATTGGCTGGCTAATAGTGGGGAGAATAAAACAGTTTCATCAACCCTATTTAAAAATTCCGGACGAAAATATTGTTTTAATTCCAAAAGAACATTGTTTTGCACATTGTCCTTAAAAGTTCCATCAGCATTAATGCCTTCAAGTAAAAGATGAGAACCTATGTTTGAAGTCATAATTACAATGGTATTTCTAAAATCAACAGTACGCCCTTGACTGTCTGTCAAACGTCCATCATCAAGCAATTGCAACATAGTATTAAACACATCAGGGTGGGCTTTTTCTATCTCATCAAGCAAAATAACACTATAAGGTTTGCGCCTGACAGCTTCAGTCAGTTGTCCACCCTCATCATAGCCAATATAACCAGGAGGCGCGCCAATTAGGCGGGAAACTGAATGTTTTTCCATATATTCACTCATGTCAAGACGAACCATATTGTCCTCTGTGTCAAAAAGAGCTTCGGCTAAAGCCTTGCACAGTTCTGTTTTACCAACTCCGGTGGGGCCCAAAAATATAAACGAAGCTAAAGGACGCATAGGATCTGAAAGGCCTGCTCTAGCCCTAAGCACTGCATCTGAAACAGCTTGCACAGCCTCATCTTGTCCCACCACTCTTTGGTGAAGTAAACTTGGCAGACTAAGGAGTTTTTCTTTTTCCGATTGGAGCAAGCGAGTTACAGGAATGCCTGTCCAGCGTGCCACAATGGAAGCCACATCATCAGGGCGTACTTCTTCCTTAATCAATCTATTTTCAGAAGTGGAATTTTCTTGACTTGGTTTAGAATTTTCCAACACTTCCAAACGTTTCTCAAGCTCAATCAGCTTAGAATACTTCAGTTCGGCGGCCTTGGCCAAATCATAATTGCGTTCGGCTTCCTCCATAGCTTGCTTGGTTTGTTCAATTTGTTCCTTGACCTGACGCACCAAATCAATGGAACCTTTTTCATGCTCCCATTGCTCTTTTAACATGGTTTGTTTAGCTTTAAGCTCCAAAAGCTCGCCCTCAAGCTTTTGCAGGCGCTGCTTAGAAGCACTATCCGTTTCTTTACGAAGAGCCTCACGCTCAATTTCTAACTGCATTACCTTGCGGTTGGCCTCATCAAGCTCAGAAGGCAAAGAGTCTATGTCAGTCCTTATCATGGCGGCCGCTTCGTCTATTATATCAATGGCCTTGTCCGGCAATTGCCTATCGGAAATATAACGTATACTCAAATTTACAGCTTCACAATGGCTGAATCACTAATTCTTACTCCATGATGCAACTCAAATTTATCTTTTAAGCCACGCAAAATAGAAATAGCATCTTCAGCACTTGGTTCGTCCACCAAGACTGGCTGAAAACGCCTTTCAAGGGCAGGATCTTTTTCAATATACTTGCGGTATTCATCTAAAGTGGTGGCACCAATGCAGTGCAATTCACCCCTGGCTAACATGGGCTTTAGCAAATTACCTGCGTCCATGGAACCCTCAGCTTTGCCCGCTCCCACAATGGTATGCAATTCATCTATAAATAGAATAATTTGACCCGCTGAACTCTCAACTTCTGCTAAAACTGCCTTTAATCTCTCCTCAAATTCCCCCCGAAACTTAGCTCCGGCAATTAATGCCCCCATGTCAAGTGCAAAAATTTTCTTATTCTTTAAATTCTCTGGAATATCACCCTTAACAATGCGATGAGCAAGTCCCTCAGCTATGGCTGTCTTACCAACTCCGGCCTCTCCAATTAAAACAGGATTATTCTTGGTGCGACGAGATAAAATTCTTATGGTTCTACGTATTTCTTGATCACGTCCAATCACAGGATCTAGCTTACCCTTTCCAGCAGCTTCCACCAAATCACGCCCATATTTCTCAAGAGCCTCAAATGTGGCTTCCGGATTGGGGCTGGTAATACGGTGAGGCCCTCTAAGTTCTGCACCGGTTTTTAAAAATTGATCTTGAATAATTCCATGTTTACGGCACAAATCTCCAAACAAGCCACTGGGGTTTGGACCAATAATTTCGCTAAAGATGTGCTCAACACTTATATAATCGTCCTTCATTTTCTTGGCTAAAGCATCGGCCATGGCCAAGGCCTTATTTACCTTGCTTGAAACAGGAATATTGTTCATTTCTGAAGCAACTCCGCTCACCTTTGGACGCTTTTTAAGTAAACCGTCCAAATCAGATAAAAAAGCCGGAACATTTACACTCATTCTTTGCAAAATTGTTGGCACAAGGCCTTGATGCTGAGAAGCAAGGCTAAAAGCTAAATGCTCCAAATCCACATCTTGATTTTCAAGACTAAAAGCTAAATTTTGAGCCTCTAATACGGCTTCTTGAGCCTTTTGGGTTAATCTGTTTATATCCATATATTTTCCTTATATTTTTTTTTTATATATATATATTATTTTTTTTTTATATTATTTTTT
>CAYJHF010000104.1:0-4838 GCA_964369905.1 uncultured Mailhella sp.
GTGGCACTTGGAGGCAACGTGCCTTTCTGAAAAATACAAAAATTGTATTTTTCAGCGTGGATTAATTAAAAGAATTTATTTTACTTCAATTCTGTTTTTGTAGTTCATTACTTTCTGTACATATTTTCTTGTTTCTTTAAATGGTGGTATGCTTTGATAGCGCATCACATTGAATGGGCCTGCATTATAGGCTGCCAAAGCCAACTCTTCTGTACCAAAGCGGTCTAATTGCTCTCGTAAATATGCACTGCCTGCCATAATGCTTTTTTGTGGATCATAAGGTTCGCTAAGTCCTAAGTATTCTTGAGTTTGAGGCATGATCTGCATTAGACCTTGGGCTCCCTTACTAGATAGGGCAAAGGGCGAAAAGTTTGACTCAACTTTTATTATGGCTGCAAGTAAGGCTGGATCAAGATTATACCTTTGCGCTGCTTGAATTATTATATCGCGCCATGGAGCAATTTTTTCTCGGTCAGCATTTGGAACTTTCAACTTATGCTCTGCTAAACCTGCATAGTTTGGTAATAGATTGAAGTTTTTAAATTTTCTCTTGGAACTTGGATCAAGAATAAGTTGATGAGCATAAGGAGAAAGGGCATAAATATCCATATTGTTAATTAAGCTTATTGAATTTTCAGATAAGTTAGGCTCATTATTGTTAATGGAAATAACTTTTGTTCTTGTTTTTTTACCATTTTGATTGACTGGATTAACTAATACGCTCTCTTCTTGTATTGATTGAACTCTGGTGGGCTGTTTTGTTTCAACCGTTATACTTTGAGATAAGATTTTAGCTTGAACAAAAGCATTAGAGCTAAATAAAAAACTAAGCCCAAGGCAAAATATAAATAATAGTTTTTTAAATAAAAAAGGCAAAAAATATAAATTTATCTTGTTTTGCATAGGATAACCACAGACTTTAAAAAATTATTCCTTAGCTATGGAAAAATAAAGCTCAATGTGATTACTTTTATCTGAATAACTGTAAATATAATATTTTGCTAGGGTTTTGATTAGAAAAATCCCAAGTCCACCAATGGGGCGTTTGTCCGCATCAAGGGAAATATCTGGAACAGGAGCATCATGGAAAGGATTAAAAGCACGTCCCCAGTCTTTAACCATAAGGCAAAAGCAGTGTTCATCATTAATCCATACTTCTCGGCAAGAAATTTCAGCAGTTCCTGTTTTTGGGTCGTCCTTATTTGTTCCCAAATAGGCATAGCTAAAAATATTTACAAGCAATTCTTCCACAGCAAGTTCAAGCTTATGACGAATTGGCTCAAAGTCTTTAGATAGTGAATTTGCGATAAATTCATTCACTTCATCTAAGGATTCTAATTTAGCCGGCACAACAATTCTAAGCATTATAACCTCTTTACAAGCTCTGCACAGTTTTTAGTACAAACTATTTGTTTATAAAAAGAGACTTACTTAAATATTTCTATGCAAATCATTTCAAAAAATTCAAAAATATTACAAAAAATATTTAACTAACACAAACTAGCAATTGCTTCGTCAATGTTTGGACTGATTTTTAAAATTGAAGTAAAACCTGATATTTTAAATACTTCAGCCACCATTTCTTGCAGAGCACAAAAAACAATTTTTCCACCTTTGGCTCTGCTCATTTTTTCCATAAGTAAAATACCCCTGAGCCCAGCTGAACTTATATATTCTAAGCCTTGCATACTTACCACAAGTTTAGACTTATTTTCTTCAAGTTTTGAACGGCAAAACTCTTCAAAATCGGCCACTGTTGTTGCGTCCATTCTACCATTAATGTGAACTATTACTATATCCTGTCTTTCTTCAGCAGTGATTTCCATATAAACTCCTGTATTGCCCTGCAAATTCTAAATACAACCTTACTAGCTGAATTGTGCAAAGCTTTAATCTTATTGATAACCAAGTAATAAACCTTGACTTATTTTTAACCATCCGTCTAAAGTAACAAACAATAATAATTTAAACGGTAGAGAAATTGTCATGGGAGAAACCATCATCATTCCCATGGCCAGTAAAATATTTGAAATAATTAAATCTATGGCAATAAATGGTAAATATAATAAAAATCCAATTTGAAAAGCACTGGTTAGTTCAGAAATAGTAAAAGCCGGAATTAAAATCAATAAATTGTCTTCTGTAATACTTTCTTGATCACTTTGTGGCCACACTCTTTTAGCTGTGCTCATAAAAGCTTGTAGTATTTGTGGATCTGTATTTTTTTCTAAAAATATTTTGAGCGGAATAGAGGCAGGCTCTGCCATAATCACCATTTCTGTAATTCCTGCATTTTCCTGAAAGGGTAAATTAACTGCAATATCATAAGATTGCTTAATTACAGGTGACATAATAAAAATTGACAAAACCATGGCCAAGCCATTCATAACCATGGCCGGAGGTATTTGTTGCACCCCTAAAGCATTTCTGATTAACGAAGTTACAACAATGATTTTAACATAGGACGTTGTCATCATGAGCAAAAAAGGAGCAAGACCTAAAACGGCCATACCAAACATAAAATATAGAGGATTTATTCCTGACATTACTATTTTGCTCCAATTTTCAGTTTTCAACTACAGCATTATAAATTAACATAAAAATTAATAAGATTTAATAAACCAAATTATTATATCTAACCAGTTCACGCTGAAAATTATTTTTTTGTTTCAATATGGGTAACTTGCACTCCAAGCATTCCGTCCATTTCAACCATTCTGCCTCGCCCTATAGCTTTACCATTTACTCTTAGGGTAATTGGTGAATTTTTATCACAAGCAAGGGCAAAGGTATAACCCGGTGTAATACCCTGAATATCATTTAAAGTAAGCACCCTACGTTCCAACTCAAAGCTCAGCACAGCTTCAAATTCATTGATAATTGTTTCAAAAGCTATAGCTTCTGTTTTTTGCTCTGGCACATTTTCTTGAGGGGACTCTTCAGATCCAAGATTTTGTTCATCTACATTCAGATTGCCGGTATTTTCTGCATTTTCTTCCATTTTACTACCATCTTCCTTTAATAAACTTTTATTACTTGCATGAAACTGTAAATTATGTAAAACAACAGCATTTTGTCCTGTTAAAGTACAAAATGTAAAGGCAAAATTTCCAATTTTATCCCTATTTTCTTGAAATAGGTAAGAAATAGAATTATCGGTATTATAATTAAAATTAACTACCAATTTTAACTTACAGCCATCTTTACTTGTATAATATTCATCGGCTAAAATTATATCACCATTTTCTAAGTCTAAAATTTCTTTTTTATTCAAAATGCTATAACCACTTTCAAAAGAAAATTCAAATGGTATTTCAATATCACTTATATTTATTCTACTATTTTGAAAAGAGGGCAATGAGTTTAGTTTTGCAATAAGACTCTCACTTTCCATAGTTAGAGGTAAAAGTACATCAAAATTAACTACAAAATTTTGTTGCTCAGGTTTGGACAAATATTTAAATGCAAATTTTGCATGGGTATTTTCAGAACCAGTTAAGTTTTCTAAAAATACTTGCATTTCTTCTTGAGGTAAGCTTTCATCAGCTAAAAAAGTATCTTGTATGCTTATGCTTACACCAAAACTAGTGGATAAATAATTCAAATATGGCTCAAGCAAACTTTCAAAAATAGCTTGCTTTAGTTCAAGCGGAAGATTAAGTTCCTTATCTTTTTCCACATTTTCAAAAATTTTGTGTTGATAAATAAAATCATATTCGTTAAACGCTAAGAAACATGGAGTAGATCCAAATAGTATGGAAGCATAGGCCTTGTATTTCTCTGCTATATGCTTACCTTTATAGTAAATTTCCCCTTGAAAGTCAGCAGTTGAAATTGCAAAAGGAAAACTTCTTGTGCAAAAAATATTATTTAGAAGTGTTTCAAAAATTGAAGTTTTCTCTAATTCATATACAGGATACGCTGACATTTTATGACCTCAGTGAGTATTTTAAATTATTACATTTAACATGAGTATTTTAAATTAATTCATTATAGGTTAAATTGCAAGAAAACTTAGAGTTATTTTAATAGATTTATTCCTCATCTTGATTTTCCACATAGCCTTGATAATTCCTTGATTGCCTACTGCTATCACCATCATCTCCTGAAGTACCACTCTCACCCGATTCAACATTTACCTTAACATCATTTTCAGTTTGCTCAAGGGCAGCTTTCAAATCAAACTGTCCTTGCACAAGGGTTTGATAAGAATTTGCATTATTACTGATTAAGCTTACATTTAAAGTTCCATTAATATCACGACTTATCCTAATTTCTGTATCGGGAAGCACATCATTGCTCAAGGTAATTCTTACCTCATCAGAACCAGAATCTGCACTGGAAACCAAGATGGTTTGCGCCAATTTTGTATTGATTTCCGGATTTCGTGGGCTTGCTATTTCACCACTTTTTTCAAGTCCTGCTGTTTCTCTAAACATTGTATCCATAGGATTTGTCATATTAAAAGCAGTGGGGGGTTGCATTTCATTGTTTAATGGTACTTCATTATTTCTATTTGGGTTATTGCCAACTAACTTATGATTTGTACCGTTAGCTTCTCTAGAAAAATTAGCTTGAGTACGCATATAAAGTTCAGAATCATTTTTGCCTAAAGAACTTTTTGTGTCAAAACTTTTTGTTGCAGCATCTGTGGTCGGTGGTTGCAAAGTTTGTTGATTATTTGTCGGAGTTGTAGTTGGTTGATTTGTTGTTTGCCCTGTAGGCTGATTACCTGATGGAGTGGGATTTGCTTGGCTTGTACCCTGTCCACTAGGTTGATTGCCTGACGGAGTGGGGTTTGTTTGGCCTGTTTCCTGTCCACTAGGTTGATTGCCTGA
>CAYJHF010000104.1:4938-7820 GCA_964369905.1 uncultured Mailhella sp.
TTGGCCACTTGGCTGTCCGCTTGGTTGATTGCCAGCCGGAGTGGGGTTTGTTTGGGCAGTTGGTTGCCCAGACGGCTGATTGCCAGTCGAAGTAGTATTTGTTTGAGCAGTTGGTTGCCCAGACGGCTGATTGCCTGTTTGAGTAGAACTTGGTTGCTGAGGAGAAGTAGCCTTGGGGTCTTGCTGATTGGTTGAAGTTGTTGGCTTATCTTGTCCACTTGATTTATTTTCTTCTAGCTTAGCTTTGTCTTTCGCCCCATCAGAGTTGGAAACAGCCTTTGAAAACTCAGCAACATCGTTAGGATCAACCCCTTCTGTTCCCAAAGTAGCTTGGTCTGAAACTTGGTTGGTGGGTTGAGCAATATTCCCTGCTGTATTTATTGTATTTGTCATTCCCTACTCCTTCACAATTAATCACATTTATTTATAGTCTAAATCATAAAATTCAATAAATTATTATTCTCTATAAGCTCTATTCAAACTCATTAACCATCTTTGGTTTAAATTCTTCCATTTCAATATCTTCAAGGCGCATAGCTTCTTTTTGTACATCAAGCTTCCAAATATCCTGGTGAGCTAAAATTTTCATGGTTTCTTTTTGAGCATTTGCCAAATCAAGTTTTGCTTTTTGCACAGCCTCTTCTTTCTTTATAACTTCCTGTTTTGCCTTTTGTATATCTTCTTCAAGCAAAAATTCCTTTATCTTTAAGTCGGCAATATATAATTTAAGCTCATCAATTTCCGTAACTGTACGAACTGTGCCTAAAATTTCTGCAAAGCGTCTATCTTCTTCAGCAATACGCCAAACTATATAGTCTGCCAAGGCCTTCTCACATTGGAGCACATATTCTTCAGCCTCTTTTTTCTCCCTTTTAGCTATATTGAGGTCTTTTTTTGCATTGTCTTCCCTGTAATACCTTACGTCTAAGAGTGATTGCAGGGGATATTTTGGATTGGCCATTAAGCTATAACCTTTTGTAAGGCTTGTAATGTTTCTTCAAAACTTGATTTTTCATCAAGTCCTTGCTTTAAGAAATCATTAATGGCCGGAACTTTTTTAATGGCTTCATCGGCTGCTGCATCTGAACCTTGTTTATATTCACCAATTTGTACCAATAGTTCCACCTCAGCATATTTAGCTAAAATTTGCCTTAATTTTTGTGCACTCTTCTTGTGTTCTGACGGAACAATAGCATTCATTACACGGCTTACACTAGCTTGCACATCAATGGCAGGGTAATGATTGGCAGCTGCCAATTTTCTGGACAGAATAATGTGACCGTCCAAAATTGAGCGGGTTTCATCAGCAATGGGCTCTGTCATATCATCACCCTCCACCAAGACTGTGTAAAGGGCTGTTATGGAACCTTTTTCCGAATTTCCTGCCCTTTCCATTAACTTTGGTAAGGTAGAAAAAACTGAGGGAGGAAAACCACGTCTGGTGGGAGGCTCACCTGCTGCCAGTCCAATTTCCCTTTGGGCTCGTCCAAAACGGGTTACACTATCCATCATAAGTAAAACCCTTTTTTGTTGATCCCTAAAATATTCTGCAATGGAAGTAGCAGTATAGGCAGCTTTTAATCTTTCCATACTTGATCTGTCGGAAGTTGAAACAACAAGCACAGCCTTTTTTCTACCCTCTTCCCCTAAATCATGCTCAATAAATTCTCTAACTTCACGCCCACGCTCACCAATAAGAGCTAAAACACAAATATCCGCTTCACTATTTTTTATAATGCTTGATAAAAGTGTACTCTTACCTCCGCCGGCGGCCGCAAAAATTCCCATTCTTTGTCCTTCGCCACAGGTCAAAATTCCGTCTAATACTCTAAGCCCAAGAGAGATTGGTCTATCAATAATTTTTCTGGTCATGGCATTTGGAGGATCAGCATAAACAGGGTAATATTTGCGAGGTGTAAGGGCAGGTCCACCATCAATGGGATTGCCAAGACCGTCAAGTACACGGCCAAGTAAACATTCACCAACTCCAATGGAGTGAATTTTTCCGGTGGGAATAACTTCTGTGGCCGGTGAAATTCCTTGTAAGTCACCCAAGGGGGTTAACAAGGCAACTTGCTTTACAAAACCTACAACTTCGGCTTTTAGTTCCCAATCCTCCCAAGGATTTCTTAAAATACAAAGCTCACCAACTTTAACTCCGGGCACAACAGCTCTGATGATAGTTCCGACTACTTGTTCAACCCTTCCCCTAACATCAACGGTATTTGTTGTTTGAACAACTTCTTCTAATAAAGAGCTAATATATTCAAATGCCATAATAATTACCCTGTAAAGTCAATTTATTAACTTTGAATTTTCATCTTAAAAGCTTGCTTTAAGGCTGTGAGCTGAGTTTCAAGGCTAGCATCTATAACTCCCAGATCGCTTTCTAAAATACATGAAGTTGGCTTTAATCTTGAATCTGAAATAATATCAATAAAACCACCTTTATTATTGTCAATCATACTGGCTAGAGCCTCACGCAAAGTTTTTTCATCAGACGGAGCAACTCTTATAATAATTTTTTGTTGCCCTCGAACGGTATTTAATGCTTGGCGCACCACGCTAACAACCAAGTCTTCTCTGCTAAATTCACCTAAGACTTTTTCAATACAATCACCAACCACATCAACCAAAGTTTTTTCAATATTCTCAATAAATTCAACAGAAGAGATTACAGTTTCAAAAATTTTTTCAGCATGCTCAAGCTTACCCTCTGTAAGCCCGTCTTCATATCCTTGCTGTTTTTGCTCTTCATAGGCTTTTTTGGCATCTTCTATAATTTGAGCTGCTGTTTTATTAGCTTCATTAAGTAATTCATTGCTCTCAATAAGCTGAGCATACTCTTGCTCTTTTATTACTTTTTTGCCGGCCACAACTTG
>CAYJHF010000105.1:0-7802 GCA_964369905.1 uncultured Mailhella sp.
TTTTTAATCTTGGCAAATTCACCTGATAGTGAAAAATCCATTGAAATTATCTCCAAAAGAATTTTAAGCAATATAGATGAATATGAACCTCGAAATGGATTTAAATTTTCTGCAAGCATTGGAGGGCTTTTTGTTAAGAAAGAAGTTAGAGAAAAAGGTATTAAATATATACTAGATCAAGTTGACAAAACAATGCGACAAAATAAAAATGCTTTTTATTCCAATATTGAAAAACTAAGGAAGGAGGTAGAATAATGCTTTACTTTTTATGTATAATTACTGCTTTTTTTCCTTATTATATGTGTGTAAAAATTTTGAACTTTATTTTTCCTGATAGTAATAAAAAAAGTCTTGTGTCAAAACTTTTTGCACTTGTAATTACAATTACCTATTTATACTACAGTATTTACATAGATTATCGTTTTGAAGGTCTAATTATGCTTGTGTTTATTGTAGCATATTTTTTAACTTTTAAATTTTTATTAGAGATTGATATATATTCTGTTTTTTACAGATGTTTTTTGATTTTTGTGCCCATGTTTTCTATTAGATTGTTTGTAATTTCAGTTTTATCACTTTATAATGATATTTTAATAGTAGAATACGTTTCAATTCCAAGTAATAGGTTTTTAATTACAATTTACTCATTTTTAGCTCAGGGTGTATATTTACTTTTTTTGTATTTTTGTTACAAAATCACCAATGCTTCAGACGTACTTAAAAATAAGCATAATTTTCAAGTTTCAGTTTACTTACTTTCTATTTTTTATCTTTATTTGGCAATAAGCTCTACAGTTATTTATAACTCCGGTATGACAGATGTTAAATTAATATATTTTGCAATAAAAACTGCAGTTTGTATTTTAATTGTTTACCCTGCAATTGTGCATATCAACTATTTATTATCGGGAATGTTGCTAAGTAAGTTTAAATTTCAAAATCTATCTAAAGAATTGAAATTAGAACAAGCTAATATGGAAAAACTTCAAGTAGAAGCAAGTATGGACGCTTTTACCGGGCTTAAACTTAGGGATACAGCTTTTGTTAGGATTGAACATTACCTTGATGACAAAGAACCATTTTATGTAATATTTTTTGATATGAACTTATTAAAAACCGTAAATGATAAATTTGGACATGAAGAAGGTGATTTCTACATTTTACAAGTTGTAGAAGTTATAAAGAAATATTTTTCGAGTAATACAATTGCGCGCCTTGGAGGCGATGAGTTTCTTGTAATAGGAAAGTTTAATGGACGTTCTTATAAGGAAATAGAAAAAGATCTTTTGCATTGTGATTATGACGTGCATGAAATATCAGCAGTACATAAAAAAGAGTATGAAACATCTGTAAGTTATGGTTTCGTTGCCGTTGATTGCGACTATGAAGAATTTTCCTCCGAGGTAATAATTAAATTAGCTGATGAAAGAATGTATATATTTAAAAGAGAAATGAAAAAAGAACGCAGTGTTATAAATTTAACTACATTCTTTACTAAATCTCAAAACACGCATTAGGAAATATTATGATTAGAAATTTTATATTTTTATTTGCAATTTTTCTTACAATCGTTAATATAGCTTTTGCAAAAAGCCAAAATATAGGCGGTAATAACGAGAAAAATCTTGGGCAACATGAACAAAAACTCAATGATTTAACTTATAAAGATGTAGGTAGTAATAGTTCTCTAGGGAATTTTTATAATTATTACCATAACACGCATAATGAATATAATATAAATTATGATGTAAAAGAACTTAGTAATCACACCATAATTGATAAGCATATTTTGCCTGAAAATTATCATACAAATTCCAATTCATCCGGATTTTATTTTAATTTTACCGGCCCAAATGGAACATCAATGTCCACGGGGACCTATGTTAATAATAACAATAGTTCCATATTGCCCACAAGCAAAAGCCGAATTATTAAGGATTATGCGGGACAACAAGAACAAACATTCTTACAGCAAGATAAATTTATTACCAATAAATAAGACTTGAAAAATAATTTACTTAGTATGCCAAAATATATTGATTTACACATTCATACTATAGCTTCAGATGGAAGCTATCCCCCTACACAAATAATTGAAATGGCAAATAAAAATAAGCTTTCTGCCATTGCTATAACAGATCATGATACAATAGCTGGCCTTGAAGAAGGTGAGGAGGCTGCCAAAAAATGTGGCCTTGAATTTGTTAGGGGCTGTGAACTTAGTACAAGATATAATGAACACTCCATACATATTGTTGGTTTATTTATCCCTTCAAATTTACAGGATTTTCCTGAATTTACTCTGGCTCTGTTAGATTTTCAAGCTAGAAGGAATAGAAGAAATCAGCTAATGGTGGATAAATTAAATAGCTATGGCATTACAATAAGCATTACTGAATTAACTGAAATTGCTGGTGGTCAAATTATTGCTCGCCCTCATTTTGCCAGACTTTTGGTTAGTAAAAAAATTGTCTCCTCCGAACAAGAGGCATTTGAAAAATTTTTAAAAAAAGATAAAATAGCTTATGTTCCAAGGGAAAGCATTACAGCTAATCAAGCTGTAAGTTTGTTCGCAAAAATTGGGGCAGTTCCTGTTTTAGCTCATCCCATGCTTAGTCCCATGGAAAAATCCACCCTTGAAGCCATGATTATAGATTTAAAAAATGATGGATTAAAAGCCATTGAAGTTTATCACAGCTCCCATTCAAAATATGATGAAAAAATCATTCTTGAACTTGTAAAAAAACATGATTTATTAATCAGCGGTGGTTCTGATTTCCATGGAATGTTAAAGCCAACTGTAAAGCTTGGAACAGGAAAGGGGGGGCTTAGAATTCCTTATGAATGTTATGAAAAGTTGAAAAATTGTGCAAGATAGCTCAACAATAGCATTATATTGTTTGCTGGGTAATATTCCCATTTTTTTCAAACTAGGTTTGAAAAAATCAATGGGGATTGCCAAGGGAGTCACTCCCTTGGCTGGGGGGTTGGGGGCAAAGCCCCCAAATTATATTCAGCCAAATTAGGCTTATTTTCCGCCAGTGGTTTTTATAATTTGCATGGCGCTGGCCACAAGCCCTGAAACATCAGAAATATTTGCAGGAATAATCATTGTATTATTGGTTTTTGCCAAGTTGCCAAATTGAGCAATATAGCTTTCAGCAACCCTAATTTGTGCAGCAGTAAGTCCTTTTTCATCTTTTAGTTGTTCGGCAACCAATAAAATACTTTCAGCTGTTGCATTGGCTACAGTTCTAATTTGCGCTGCTTCACCTTCCGCTTGGTTTTTAATGGCCTGCATTTCTCCCTCTGATTTTGCAATGGCTGCCGCTTTAGCACCTTCTGCCAAATTGATTTGCGACTGCATTTCCCCCTCAGATTGTGCAATAACAGCTCTTTTTTCTCTTTCGGCCCTCATTTGTTTTTCCATGGCTTCCATTACACTATGCGGAGGTTTAATATCGCGAAGTTCATAACGCAAAACTTTAATACCCCATGGAGATGTGGCTGAATCAAGGGCTTCAACAACTTCTTGGTTTATTTTGGAACGCTCCTCAAAAGTGCGATCAAGCTCCATTTTACCAATGGCAGAACGTAGGGCAGTTTGAGCTAGTTGCACAGCCCCATAGCGGAAATTATCAATTCCATAGGCTGATTTTTCAGGTATAATTACTTGCAAGTATAAAAAACCATCAATGGTCACACTTACATTATCCTTAGTAATACACATTTGTTCAGGAACATCAAGTACTTGCTCTTTTAATGAACGCTTATAAGCCACTTTGTCCAAAAATGGAATTAAAATGTGAAATCCTGCTGAAAGTACAGAATTAAACTTGCCGAGGCGCTCCACAATAAAGGCTTCCTGATTGGGAACAATGACAGCTGATTTTATAATGACTACTAACACTAAAACAGCAATTGCCCCAAGAAAAATATAGGTTTCCATAAATACTCCTTTGAATGAGAGCTCTATAAAATGAATTATAAAGAGCTAACATATTTTATTTTTACTAAACTCTTTCAACCTTTAATATGAGAGCGTCTTCTTCAAGACTACCTAATACTTTAACTAATACATTTTCTTCAATATTTTCATTAGCAATAGCTTTCCAAAAACTTCCCCCAACGCTAATTTCCCCAACAATATTTGCAGCAATAGCCTTTGTAACTGTTCCTTGTTGTCCAAGCAAGGGGTGTTGATCAAGGTTTTTACCATCTTGCCTTCCTTTAAAAATAGTTTTAAACTTGCTTCGCAAGACAATTAAACTTAACACAGATACAATGGAAAAAGTAGCCAATTGCCATAAAATATCAAAGCCTAACCAAGAAATTAGGGCAGCACAAATTGCTCCAACACTGAAGAATAAAAGAAAAAATGTTGGGCTAAAAATTTCTAAAATAAGTAATAAAGCCCAGGCAATAATCCAGATAATTGTTAAACTCATTTTAAAATCCTATGGGTTAAAGTTTTTTATTCAGTAAATCCTGGAGGCAATTCATCAGGAGCAATAAAATCAGGTATTCCATGATTTAATCTCATGGAAACAGGACGCAAATCAAAACCTGCAGACTTAGCTTCTTCAGCATAAGTATTACTTGGCAAGCGTAAAGCGTTGATCGGTTGCACAGTAATGGCAGGAACATGAACAGGGCAGTGTTTTTCACAAAATCCACAACCAAAACATCGAGCTTCTGAAATAATGGGAACAGGAACCTTGTTTGAACCTTGCACCTTAAGTTCAATAGCACCATAGGGGCAAACCTCTTGACAAACCACACAGCTCCTATTATTGGCAAAAGCTAAGCAAAACTTTTGTTCCACAATGGCTGTTCCAATTTTAGCTTGCCTTTTGTCTTCTAAAGGCAATGGCAAAATTGCCTTGGTAGGGCAAACATTTCCACAAACATTGCATTCAGGTTCACAAGGTCCAATTCTTGAGTTTAATACAGGGCTAAAAATTCCTTCAAAACCACTAATAAACCAAGAAGGTTGTAAAGCATTGGTGGGGCAAGCTTTCATACATTGCCCACATCGCAAACATTTTGCTAAAAAACTAGCCTCAGGAATAGCCCCGGGAGGACGAATTAACCCAAGTTGAGCCGTGGAGGCCTTGGCCATTTTTGGGTAAAATGAACTACTATTTATATAGGCCAAAGCTGCCAAGCCTGAACCAAGTGCTGTTGCTCCCATAAAAGTTCTACGCGAAGGTATAGCCAAAGTATTTTCTTTAACTGATTTTTTGTCAATACTTAATTTATAGTTTTTTATAGTCTTAGGTGTTCTTACACCAAATGAAACAGCTTGCACAGGGCAAACATTTACGCAAGTATGACAAGTAATACATTCACTATGCTTGGTTTCATCACCATCAGTGCTAATCGCTCCTGTGGGGCATTTTTTAACACACTTACCACAATGCACACAGTTTTGCACACGTCTTTTCCAAGGGCTATATAAAGAAAGTAAAGCTAGTATGGCTCCGGCCGGGCATAAATATCTACACCAAAATCTAGGTTTTACTCTCTCAAAAATAAAAATAAGAATAAAAAAGAAAGCTATAAAATAAACTGTATGAAAAATATGGGGATTTATTTGAGCATAGGCTAAAGTTAGAAAATTTTGTGATTCAAAAAAAGGGCGCAAATTTATTAAACCAATACTTCCAAGTAATTGTAAGATGGGATGAATTAATAAAACATAAAATCTTGTAATTAGAGCAATTGGAGAACCCCAAAAAATATGACTAACTCCAAAAATAGCTGCTACTGCAATAATAGTTAATAAAAAGTATTTAATTTGTCTTAATAAGGGATTAATATGTATTTCATTAGATTTTTTTGGTTTTATAAAAAACCTTGCCAAATCAAGGCTAATGCCCATGGGGCAAAGATAACCACAAAAAACTCGTCCAAAAATCAAAGTAAGAATTAAAACAAAAAATCCCGGCAATAAATTCTCAATAAAAGCCCGGCTAACAACAGGAATTAATGTGGTAACCAATGGATCAAGCCTTAAATATAAATCTACAGGAATAAAACCTTGCACAAGAGGAAAGGTTGTTTGCCAAAGCAAATAAAAGAAAAAAAATAGGGACAAAATCTGAATGGTAATACGAGTTTTCATGACTTTACTTTTCTATTTACCTTTTATGTATTTTTTGGGGAGTGCTATATTACAGACTTAGCTCCAGAGTATTTAAATTTTCAATGTCCATGCGTCCTAGTCCACGCTCATGAGCAATGCGCACATGGCTAACTTGGCGAGGCTGTATTTTTTGGCCATACCAGACATAGCGGGCTATGGCTGTAGCGTCAGCGGCCACAGGATCAGCAGAAGCAATTACTTCCTTTGGGGTGATTACCTTGCCTGGCCCACTTGGCCCATTGGTGGTCAAAACCCTTGTGGCATCAATAATGGATAAATTTGGCTTAATATAAGTATTTAAATCCACTATAGAAGTTGCTAAATCATAGCGTGAGTGCATGGAATATCTACTTAAAATTAAGCCCATTTGCCCCTTAAGGCAAAGGGAAACTCCAGCACTGCCATGACTTTTTGCCACAGGGACAGCAATAAGCACATCAGCCTCCAAAACGTCACGCATAAAGGCGTTTTCTCTCATTTCCACAGCATCATTTATTATGGCAGGTTGATAAAATTCAGACTTGGTAAGATGGTGGCAAATTCCTTGTTCTACGGAGTTACAAGCCGCTAAAATTCCAGAATTTTCAAGGGAGCGTTTTAAATTTTGTAAACCATGGTCAAGCACTCTTACCTTTGAAGCTCCGGCTTCCTTACACATAATAAGCACTTGTTTAACAACTTCAGGGTGTGTTGTAGTTGCGCTGTTAATTCCTTGGGCAAAACTCATATTAGGTTTGATTACAACACTTTGGCCAGGTTTAACAAATTTTGCCATTCCACCAAGGGCTTCCACAGCTGCTCTGGTGGCCGCTGCCGGATCTCCTTTTATAACACTTACATCAGGTTCCATATTGGCAAAAACTTTTGTGGGAAATATAAGCCCACCACCTGTTAATGCTGAACCGGCGGAAACATAGGCTAAGGCCTGTAAATTTTTCTTTAAAAATTCTCTCCTGTTCATAAAAATCTCCTACAGGTTAAAATTTTTTATTTGTATAATTCAATTTAAAACTATTTTACATATAATTATAATATAACCTTACAATGAGTTTATGTCAAATTTATACATTTTTTTACCTAGTTCATATTTTTATACATTTTTTTTAGCTCTAATCTTGCCAAATGGGAAATTTTTGCTTAATATAAAGGCATGAAAGTTAAATTATCACCACATTTAGAATTGCTTGGCGTGGCAGAACATAATATTATTGAAAGGGAAGGCTTACCATTATTTTTAACCCCAGTGGCAGCAGGTTTTCCGTCTCCTGCTGATGATTATGTAGAGCGCAAGCTTGATTTACATAAACATTTGGTTAAAAATGAAGCAGCCACTTTTTTCCTTAGGGCTCACGGGAATTCCATGATTAATGCTTCAATACATGATGGGGATTTATTGATTGTTGACCGCTCTCTCGAGGCTTGTAATAATCGTATTGTAATTGCAGCCATAGAGGGTGAGTTAACCGTAAAAAAAATTGTCCGCAAAAAAAATAAAGTTTTTTTAATGCCTGAAAATCCAGACTATCCTGAAATTGAAATAACCAATCAAGAATATATCCATATTTGGGGTGTGGTTAGCACAGTTATTCACAATCTATTATAGTTGATGCTGAAAAATGTGATGACATATTGTTAATAAAAGCAAAGTTAGCCA
>CAYJHF010000106.1:0-4312 GCA_964369905.1 uncultured Mailhella sp.
ACTAAATTATCGAGGGTTTGTTTATTTTCTGTTTCTGTTGGTTCAAACATAAGGCATTCAGGAACAATAAGAGGAAAATAAACAGTTGGAGCGTGTACTCCATGTTCCAAAAGGGCTTTTGCTATATCAAAAGCTTTTATTCCTTGCGGAGGTGAGGACACAAATTCGTGCATACAAACACGACTAAATGGAATATCCAAAACCTTTTCTAGGGATTTCTTCAGATAATTAGCATTTAAAACAGCATATTCAGAAGCTCTAATAATACCTTCTTTTCCAAGAAGTTTTATATAAGAGAGGGCTTTAATGTAGACAGCAAAATGACCTAAGAATGGTGCAATATGGCCAATACTTTTAGGATAGTTGTAGTTTAACCCAAAAGAATTATCATCTCGTTTAACAACAAGGGGAACAGGCAAAAATGGAACTAATTTTTCACTTACTCCCACAGCACCTGAACCGGGGCCACCGCCACCATGGGGAGTTCCCATGGTTTTGTGTAGATTTAAATGCACAACATCAAAACCCACATCGCCAACTCGCATTTTACCCATAATGGCATTTAAATTTGCTCCATCATAGTAAAGCAGAGCATCAATGCGTCTTAATTTTTCCACAATGCTTGGCAAATGGGTTTCAAACAAACCAAGAGTATTTGGGCAAGTCATCATAAGGGCGGCAACATCTTCAGTTAAAGCTGCTTCTAAAACGTCAGGATCAATCATTCCATCTTTAGAAGGTAAATTAACAATTTCATAACCGCACATCATAGCTGTAGCAGGATTTGTGCCATGGGCTGAATCCGGAACCAAAACCTTTTTCTTTACATTTCCCTTGGCTCTATGGTAGGCAGAAATCAAAAGCATTCCTGTAAATTCACCATTTGCACCTGACATAGGTTGCATGGTAAAAGCCGCCATTCCATTTATTTCACAAAGTAGTTTCTCAGCTTCATATACAACTTCTAAACTTCCTTGCACAAAACTTTCACCACCAACAATTTTTGTGATATAAGGGTGAACAGTGCTAAAACCAGGCAATGAAGCAATACTTTCATTTACCTTGGGGTTATATTTCATGGTGCATGAACCAAGAGGATAAAAATTACCGTCCACAGAGAAATTCTTATGGGAATTTACTGTAAAATGCCTAACCACATCAAGTTCAGAAACTTCTGGCAAGGTTGGAGCATTTTTCCTGAGTAGGTTTGGAGGTAGTAAGTCCTTAGCCCTAATTTTTGGCATAGTAGGTATAACAGCAGTGCGTCCTTTGACTGATTTCTCAAAGAGAGTCTGGCTTTCATTATTCATAATCATAGAAGTCCTCCCAGCACTGAAGCCAATTGATCTATTTGTTCCTTAGTATTTTTTTCAGTAAAGGCTAGCAAAAGAACATTTTCCATTCCTTGATAATATACTCCAAGAGGTAGGCCAATGGCCATGGCATAACAAAGTGCTTTATTTGCCACTTCCTCTGCATTTTTTGGCAATTTAATGGCAAATTCATTACCAAAATAAGCATTATTTAAGAGGGAAACTCCCTCAATTGCGCTAAGGGCTTCGGCGGCATATCTAGCATTTATCATGCTGTGCTCTGCTGTTCTGATAAGCCCTTCAGGCCCAAGCAGGGCAGTATGAATTATACTGCGAAGAGCACAAAGGCCTTGATTTGAACAAATATTTGATGTGGCTTTTGCCCTTCTTATATGTTGCTCACGAGCCTGTAAGGTTAGTACATAGCCTGTTTTTCCGTCAACATCCTTAGTTTGTCCTACAATTCTACCGGGAATTTGACGTACAAGTTCCTTTGTACAAGTTAAAATTCCAAGATAAGGGCCACCAAAAGACAAAGGTAAACCAAGGCTTTGACCTTCACCAATTGCAATATCAGCACCCATTTCTCCGGGGGTTTTTAAAATGGATTGCATTACAGGATACGTTGCTATAATTCCAAGTGCTTTTTTAGATTTTGCAGCTTCAAAAACTTCACTATAGTCGTCTATTACTCCAAAGAAGTTTGGATTTTGCACCATAATAGCGGAGCAATCATCATTTATAGCTGACTTGAGAGCATCTTTGTCAGATTTTCCTTCATTTTGTGGCACAGTTACAATATTAATTTGTAATTGAGCGGCATACGTTGCCAACATTTTACGCCAAACCGGATTAACAGCTTCATCAACAATCCAAGTATTTTTCCTATTATGGCGTATTGCCATCATTCCGGCTTCAAAAAGTGCGTCACCGGCTTCAAAAACAGAAGCATTACAACAATCCATTTCAAAAAGACGGCTCATGGCAGTTTGATATTCAAAAATGGATTGTAAGGTTCCTTGAGATACCTCAGGCTGATATGGAGTGTAAGAGGTTAAAAACTCTCCTCGTCCGCTCAAAGCATCAACGGCTTTTGGAATGTAATGATCATAATAACCTGCACCCAAAAAGCTGGTAATTGGTTTATTTTTTGAAGCAAGTGCATTAAAATAATTATCTATTTCAAGCTCACTTTTTCCTTCCGGCAAGTTAAAGGATAGGGGACGCATTTGTGGTTTAATATCAATAAAAAGATCTTCAATGCTATTAACACCTACAACTTGCAACATTTCTTGCAGTTCTTGATCGCTATGTGGTATATATGGCATATATTTCCTTACATTTTAGTTTTGCGAATTAAAATTTATTTAATGCTTGCATTATATTCTGCTGCAGAAAGCATTTCTGTTGGAGTTTGTTCAAGTTTCACTCTCACAATCCAACCATCACCATAAGGGTCTTGGTTTATAATTTCAGGATTTGAGCTGAGGTTGTCATTAACAGCAATAACTTCGCAGGCAACAGGAGCATAAAAATCACTGGCAGCTTTTACAGACTCAATGGCTCCCATTTCTTGCCCACTTTCAAAGCTGTCGCCTAAGCGTGGTAAGTCAACATAGGTAATATCACCAAGGGAGTTTTGAGCATAATCTGTAATTCCAATAGTAGCTTCATTTCCTTCCACCAAAAGCCATTCATGGCTTTGAGCATACAAAAGTTCTTCAGGGGTGTTCATAATTTTTTCCTCCAATTTTCATTTTTTATAATTTTTAAAATTTACTAAAGCAATGTTTAACCTTCAAGTTTTATTCTTGCTGTGCCTTCTGTATAGAAGGGTAGTTTGGTTTTTTGTGCTAAAAGTTCACTACGTCCGGCTTTTACAATAAAGTCTATGTTATCTTGAAATTCTTTTTCTACAAAAGCAAAGGCTATGGCATAACCTAAGGAAGGAGCAAATGAACCACTTGTAATTTTGCCTATGGCTTTTTCATTATCTTTTATAAAAACCAAATCCCCAATACGAGCAGCTCTACGGCCATCAAGTTTTAAAGGGATAAGGATTTCATTAATTACTTCACTAGCCTTATTTTTACCAATATAATCGGCCTTAGAAGTTAACATGGAGCCAAGGCCGGATTCTGCCACAGTATGTTCAAGGTCAAGCTCATGTCCATACAAAGAAAGGCCACATTCAAGGCGTAAAGTGTCACGTGCACCAAGCCCTGCAGGTTTAACCAAATCCATATTTGCCAAGTCAGTCCAAAGTTGCAAAGAAAAATCCCTTGGGCAGTAGATTTCATAGCCAAGTTCACCCGTATAGCCTGTTCTGCTAACCAGTAATTCTTTTCCTTTATAATTAACCTTGATAAAGGAAAAATATCTTAAAGTATGAAAGTTTTGTCCAAGTAATTTCTCAAGAACTTGTAAAGACTTTGGGCCTTGTAAGTCGATTTTTCCGGAATACTCTGAAATATCAGTAATATTTTCTACTCCAAGTCTTTGCCCCAAGGTTTCAAAATCAATAGAACTACAAGCTGCATTAACTACCAAGAAAAATTCCTGTTCAGCCAGTCTGTAAACAATAAGATCATCAATAACAGAGCCTTGTTCTGTTAAAAGAAAACCATAGCGACATTTTCCAATTTCTAAAGTTTCCAAGTTGTGACTTAAAGCCTTAGCTAAATTTTCAGCTATATTTTCACCTTTAATGATAAATTGTCCCATGTGGCAAATATCAAAAATTGAGGCATTTTCTCTGGTGTGTAGATGTTCTGCTAAAATTCCGGCTTCATATTGAATTGGCATATCCCAACCGGCAAAAGGAGCCATTTTTGCTTTATGCTCCAAGTGCCAAGAATGAATTGGTGTTTTAAGTTCTGTCATATTTGCTCCATTTATGAATTTTTTTCATTTTGTTGAGCTTTAAATCAACAAAAAAATACCGCATCAGGCAAAAATTTTACTTTAAAATTTTATTTTCGCAAGATTAATTTTACTTT
>CAYJHF010000106.1:4412-7645 GCA_964369905.1 uncultured Mailhella sp.
CATCAGGCAAAAATTTTACTTTAAAATTTTATTTTCGCAAGATTAATTTTACTTTTTAAAAAAATAATTTTTCAATGTTAATTTACATAGTTAATGAAATATTACTTAGTTTGGCCAAAATTATATTCTAAATTATTAAGCCCATTTTCAAGCCTTTCACGATAAATTATGAGGTTTTCCTCTGTCAGCTCATCTTCAACAAAAAAACCTTCGGCAAAGCGAATTTCCACCTTGCTAAAGGGCAAGGGGATTTGAAATTTATCCCAACTTGGCATTTTAATTGAGTTGTGCATAATAATACGCACAGGAACTACTTTAGCATTGGCTTTTTGAGCCAATAAAAATGCTCCGTCCTTGGTTTTATGACGTGGTCCCATGGGGCCATCAACAGTTATACAGGCATGAACTTGCTCTTGACGCATCATTTTTGCACCGGAAAGTAAGGCTTTTAAACCCTGTTTTCTGCTTGAACCACTAACTGTTTTAAGCCCAAGTCTTTGTAAAAAATTATTTAAAATTGTTCCATCTTTACTTGGGCTTACAATGCAAACAATTTCTAAATCTCTTTTGACGTGCATAAGTGGAAAGAGTTCGTCATGCCAAAGACAAAAAACTGCAAGCTTATTTTCAATATCACTCCCATGTTTTCTGGCAGTTGCAATTTCATCTTGCTCTGCAATTATCTCACGAAATTGGGTATAACGTATTGAGCCACAAATTGCCTTATAAAAAAAAGTTAAAAATGAAATACTGGCATTTGAGGTAAGAAAGAAATTTCTAATCTTACGTCTTAGATTTTTAGATTGCTCTTTTATATTCATAGTTAATTTTTAACCTTTATTAAATATTCTTGACGTAGAAAATAATAACGTACATTATGAATTTTACCAAGTATTTTTATTGTATTTTAAACCTTTAATAATGAAAACGTATGAATGAAATTAGATTAAATAAAGCCATTGCTGAGGCCGGTATTTGTTCAAGGCGCAAGGCCGATGAGCTTATTTTTGCAGGAAAAGTGCAAGTAAACGGAGAGATAGTTGATAATCCGGGGACTAAGGTTGATCTTGCTAAAGATAAAGTATTCTGTCAAGGACAGGCTATAAATAGCAATGTGGACAAAAAACATTGCTACTTAGCTATGCACAAACCCATTGAGGTGGTTTGCACTGTAAATGATCCGGACAAACGAACCACGGTAATAGATCTATTACCTCCGGCTTGGCGCTCCAGAAGAATTTACCCCATTGGTAGACTTGATTATTTTTCTGAGGGCCTAATATTATTGACTGATGATGGTGATTTTGCCCATAAGCTTACTCACCCAAAATGGCACTTGCCTAAGATTTATGAAGTAACCATTAGAAATGATTACAAAAATTTTGATCTAAATACTTGCATTTCTCAAATGAAACAAGGAATGACATTGGCTGAAGGCGATAAAATTGCCCCTATAGAGGTGAAAGTATTGGAAGAAAAAATGCTTGAGCATTTAGGGCAATATAAGATTGTTTTGGAAATGACTTTAATTCAAGGAATTAATAGACAAATAAGGCGTATGTGTCGTGATCTTGATTTGACAATATTAAAACTAAAAAGAATAGCTCAAGGTTCAATTTTACTGGGAAATTTACCTCGTGGAAAAGTTAGAGAGCTAATTCCAAGCGAAGTTCAAAAACTAAAAGATGAATTGGAAAACAATTTAAATTAAATATAAAAAATATGGGAGAATATATGGATATTTTATTCCAAATACAAAATCAATGGAATGTTGAAGTAGCACTGTCTTTTGCCTTTGAAGGTGAAAGTGTAGACGATGCTTGCCACTTTTTACAGCTTTCTGCTCCTTGGCTTGCTGTTGCTCCGGCTTGGAGAGATTTTAAAGGTAAGAAGGCAGAGCTGGCTGTAATGTATGGGCCTGCCTCCATGGATATTTCACGGGTTATGCTTATTGGGCTTGGAGAAGAGGAAAAAATTTCAGCCTCTACTTTTCGCAATTCATTTGCCAAAGCCCTAGTAAAATGCCGTGAAATGGGGCTTGAGCACATTGGAATTGATGCAGTTGCAATGGCTAGAATTGCAATCAGACTTGAGTGTAAAAAAGAAGATTTAGCCAGAGAAATTGCTGTTGCAGCAAACTTAGCACTCTATCGCTACACTGAACTAAAAGAAAAACCGGAAAAACCACTTCCTGAAATTCGGAAAATTTCCTTTTTACTTGATGATGATTATTGCGATGATGCACTAAAAGAAGCTGTGCGCTTTGGAGAAGCAGAAGCTTATGGTATTTGCTTGGCTCGCCATCTTGGTAATGCTCCGGCAAACTATATGACTCCTGAAATTTTTGCCCAAAGAGCACAAGAAGTTTGCGCTGAACACAATTTTAGTTTTAAAGTTTTAGACGAGCAAGAGCTAAGGGCAGAAAAAATGCAGGCACTTTTGGCCGTTGGGCAAGGCTCTGAGCAGGAATCACGCTTTGTAATTATTGAATACAGTCCCCATGCTAAAAAAACAGAAAAAATTGCTTTGGTTGGGAAAGGTGTATGTTTTGACACAGGGGGAATTTCTCTAAAACCTAGTGCCGGTATGGCTGAGATGAAGGGTGATATGAGCGGAGCCGGAGCAGTGCTTGGAACTATGGAATGCCTCGGAAACCTTGCAAAATTGGGTATTAAACCAAAATATAATATTGTTGCCCTTATTCCTTTGGTAGAGAATATGCCTGATGGTAAAGCGATAAAACCAGGTGATGTTGTTTTTGCTAAAAATGGAAAGAGTATTGAAATTGGTAATACTGATGCTGAGGGTAGGCTTATTTTGGCTGATGCTTTACTTTATGCCGAAGAGAAATATCAACCCCAATATATACTTGATATTGCAACCTTAACCGGTGCTTGTGCCATTGCCCTTGGCAATGGAGCAGGCGGAGTTTTTTCAACTGATGATGGTTTAGCCCAAAAAATAACAAGTTTTGGCAATAAACACTTTGAAAGGGCTTGGCACTTACCACTTTGGGAACATTTTATGGAAGAGGCCAAGAGTACTGTGGCCGATTATTCTAATATGGGTGCAAGCCGTGAAGGCGGAGCTCTTTATGCAGCCATGTTTTTGAAACAATTTGTCAATAAGGATAGAACTTGGGTGCACATTGACATGGCGGCGGCTGACAATGGGGAAGACGCTGTTACTCCAAAAGGTGCAACCGGCTACGGAGTAAGGATTTTAACAGATTT